>NZ_JBSFPI010000013.1:0-234220 GCF_053588115.1 Nocardia sp. NPDC003482 | reverse complement strand
CAGGTCCACGCCCGCGCGGCCAAGGGATCACACGGTGGGCGGCCACCAGCGTTCGACCGCGAAACATACACACGCCGCAACGTGGTCGAACGCTGCTTCAACCGGCTCAAGCAATTCCGGGACCTGGCTACCCGCTACGCCAAACGAGCCGCCTACTACCAGGCCGAACTCACCATCGCCGCCATCATCCTCTGGCTGCGATGACTTACAGGACACGTCCTAGTTCGGGGTCGGGAATCCAGGCGGCGATCACCTGATTGCGGGCGCGGAGGCCCCAGGGGTGGAGGCGGAGGCCGCGGCCGGGAGGGTTGGTGGTGCCGCAGCCGTAGCAGTCGTCGACCGCGCGGGTGGCGGCGGCAGAGGTGGCGCTTGCGGCCTTGGCTTCGGCGAGGGCGGGCGCAGGGGGGATCGAGAGGGCCGCGTCCGTGTCGGGTCCGGCCTCGGCGAGGAGGTTGCCGTCGGTGTCGAGTAGGGAACAGCCGGAAGCGGTTTCGGCCAGCAATATCGGGGTCTCCAGCGGGACGGCGCGGCGGAAGTCCACGCGCACGGATGAGCCGGAGGTCCGCTCGGCGAGCAGTCCGGCGACGTAACCGCCGAAGGCCACCCCGGGATAGCCGTGCGCGTAGGCGGGGATGGTGATCGTCGTGGTCATCCCAGGCTCCGTCCGCCGCCGTCGACGTAGATCCGCTGGCCGCTGAGGTACTCGCCGCGGTCGGAGACCAGGAAGCGCACCACGTTCGCGACGTCGTCGGGGCGGCAGACCCGGCCGAAGGGGGAGGCCGCGTCGAGGCGGTGGATGTCGTCCTGGCCGGTGACCGCGCGGGCCAGGCGGCGGCCCATCTCGGTGTCGACCAGGCTGGGGGCGACGATGTTCACCCGAATCCCGTGGGGGCGTTCCTCTTTCGCCAGGGTGTGGGCCAGGGCCTCGAGGGCGGCCTTGCCCATGGCGTAGGGGGCGCCGCCGGGGAGGTGGTCGGCGGTGGCGATGCTGGAGATCATGATCACGTCGCCGCGCGGGCGGGTGCGCATACCGGGCAGGACGAGGCGGGTGACGTGGTGGGCGCCGATGGCATGGGTGCCGAGGACGCGCAGGAGTTCGGCGGGGTCGGTGTCGGCGACGAAGCGGCCGCGGCTGGCGATTCCGGCGTTGTTGACCAGGATGTCGATCGGGCCGAGTTCCTCGGTCACCCGTGCCACCATAGCCTCGTCGTCGGTGAGCGAATCCACCGACGCCCGCACCGCGAGAGCGCGGCGGCCCAATGCCTCGATGGCGCTGACGGTTTCGGCGGCCGCCGCGTCGTCGGCGCGGTAGTTCACCGCGACATCGGCCCCGTCCTCGGCCAGGGCGAGGGCGATGGCGCGCCCGATTCCTCGTCCGCCGCCGGTCACCAGCGCGATACGTCCTGCAAGGCTCATTGCGCCGACGCTACCGAATGAGTCGATGAGAGAGAAGTGCTGAGACTCTCGCTCCTACGGGAGGGGTTGCGCGCCACGCTGATTCAGCATCAACGCCATCAGGCCCAGTTCCTGGCTCTGATCGGTGACCATCCCGCGCGCGGCCTCCTTCACCGCACCCGAGGCCAACTCCTGATCCGCCGCGCGGGCCATGGCGACCCCGCCCTGATGATGGCGGTACATCAATTGCAGGAACAGGATCTCCGCGTCCACGCCGCGCGCGGCCGACAGCCGGTCGAGTTCGGCCATCGTGGCCATGCCGGGCATGGTCGCCGGGGCGGCGGCCGCCTGCGAATGATGATGCGCCGCAACGGCGTCCGAGTCGTGCATCCAGGCCATCGGTACGGTCGCCGTCGGCGAGGCGTTGGCCAGCCGCAACCACCCGAGCAGCGTGCCGATCTCGGTGCGCTGGGACTGGTCGATCTGCTCGGCCAGCCGCAGCACCATCGGATCGACGCCGCGATCGAGCCGCGACACCATGAGGATCGCCTGCTGATGGTGGGCGGTCATGTCCTGGGCGAAGCCGATCTCGACATCGCTGAGCACGCGGGGCGCGGGGGTGTGCTCGGGCAGCACCAGCGGGCGCAGGGCCGCCCCGATCACGAGCAGGATGAGCGCCCCGCACAGGTAGGCGAGGACGCGCATCACGACCCCACGATCGAACGCTGGTCCGGCGGAGCCGAATACACGTCGTTGTCGAGGCTGAGCACCATGAAACCGTTGTCGTTGCAGGTGGTCCACAGCTGGTTGCCGTGCCATTCCGGCGGCGCGAAACACCAGTCGGTGGACACGTCGCCGAAGGCGAGCATGCCGGTGCGCGGCGAGAACGCCTGCGCCGGATCGAACTGCCCGTTGAGGATCGCCCGCGCCATCGAGAAGCCCTGCATGACCGGCGGCCCGATCAGCGAACCCAGCGCGTGCGGGGAGTTCCAGAGATCCAGGTTCTGGCCGGTGCGCGCGGGCGGGTTGTAGTAGGCGATCTCGCGCACGTGGAACGGGTCGCGCACGTCGAATACGCGGATGCCCGAGGACTCCCAGCCGCACGCCAGCGCCGTCGGATCGGTGGGGCGGTCGGCCGCGCAGTAGTGCGGATCGTAGGAGAACACCGAACCGCCCATGGCCGAGGCCAATTGGCTGTCGAGATTGGCGGGCAGGTTGATCTCGAGCTTGAGTTTGGCGGCGACGCGGGGATTGTTCTCGTCGGAGACGTCGATGAGCTTGACCCCGCCGGAGCCGCCCTCGTCGACGGTGAACAGGTACGGCTTGCCGTCGTAGGTCACCGGAATGCTGTGCTGGGTGGCCCAGCCGTCGGTCCAGAACACCCGGCCGATGTGGTTGACCTGCGGGTTGGGGTCGCGCCGCTGCACCGCGGAGATGTCGAGCACGGTGAATCCGCCCAGCGCCGACAGATACATCCGGTTGCCGTCGGGGCTGATGCCGAAGCCGTGCGCCTCGATGCCGGTGAGGCCCTGCCAGACGACGTGCGGGTTGGCGGGATCGATGAGATCGACCGCGCTGACGAACCCGGGGGCGATGCCGGAGGCCCAGTAGGTGCGCCCGTCGGGGGAGAAGCCGCCCTCGTGGGTGGTGATCGGCAGCGGCATCGCCAGATTGGTGCCGGGGCCCGGATTGAGCAGGCGCGGGTGTGCGCAGTCGGAGATGTCGTAGACCGACAGGAAGCCGACGCCGGTGCCGACCGGAACCCCGGTGCCCACCAACAGCTTTCGCTCGGCGTTGACCTTCAGGCTCTCCCACGTCCCGGCGAGCATGGCCGGCTCGGTGAGCGATCCGGTCAGCACCGGATGCGCGGGATCGGACACGTCGAGCACCTGCACGCCCTGCGCCGGGTTGAGCAGATTGCCCGGGAAGAACGACCCCGTGTAGGAGCAGTGGTCGTAGGTGGTGGAGGTGATGCCGCCGCCGTGCCCGGTGAAGCCGCCGACGAACGACATGTTGCAGCGGTAGCCGCGGGTGCTGCGGCCGTTGTCGCGGTCGGCCGCGGGCACATCGCCCTGCATCCCGCTCTCCGGCATCGAGCCCGGCCCGCAGTCGGCGCGCGGCAGCGACACCTGCCCGATGTCGAGGAACTGCCGCACCTGATCGTTGATGTCGGAGCCCAGATCCGCCGACGCGCCGAGCGGCAGCGCGGCCGAGGCCAGCAGCGCGACCGCGAGCACCGCGAGCGGTCTGGACCGCCGAATTCCGTTGAACCGCACCATTGCGGCACCCCCAACTGTCGAACCGGTTGCGTACCGGCGGTTACGCCGATACGTCGGAACGGTAACCCATGCCCACCCTCCACAGAGGGGTTTTCGAAAACCGCCGGTACGCGGAATGGGTTCAGGCGGCGGCGAGCAATTCCTCGGCGGCGGTCCGCAACCGGGTGCGCAGCGGGATCGCCCGATCCGCCAGCCGCGCCTGCCCGCGCACGTATTCGGCACGTCCGGCGGGTGTCTCGATGGGGACGGGGGAGTAGCCGAAGGCGCTCAGATCGTACGGGCTGGCCCGCATGTCGAGTTCGCGGGCGGCGCAGGCGAGTTCGAAGCAGTCCAGCAGCAGGCCGGAATCGATCAAGGGGACGAGCTTGAACGCCCACTTGTACAGATCCATGTTCGCGTGCAGACAACCCGGCTGTTCGCGGTGGAGCTGATCGTCGCGGGTGAGGGGTTCGGCGTTGCGGGGGACGGCCTCGGGGGTGAAGAAGCGGAAGGCGTCGAAATGGGTGCAGCGCAACGGCATCGACTCCACCACCGCGTCGGTGCCGGAGTGCCCGAGCCGCAGCGGGACCTGCTGGTGGCGCACATCGTCGGTGCGGTACACCATCGCCCATTCGTGCAGCCCGAAACAAGCCAGGTGGGCGGGCCGGGATGCCGTGGCGCGCAACAGGTCCGCGATGTAGGCGACGGTGTCGCGGCGGCGGGCCAGGAACGCCGGATCCGCGGTCCAGGCGCGCTCGCCGATGCGGTGGTAGCCGCGCGCTCCGTCGTACTCCGCGGCGTTGTCGAGGGCGACACCGTAGCCGGGATGCCAGCGGCGCAGCTGGGCCGGTTTGTGGCCGTAGTAGGTGAACAGGAAATCGAACACCGGATGCGTCGCCCCGTCCGCGCGCCGCCGCAGATACGGCCCGGCCAGATCGGCGACGCGCTGCCGATGCGCCGCCGCCCGCGCCCGCCAGCGGTGTTCGGGCAGCAGGCGGGTGGCGGCGGTCGTCATTCCGCGATCCGGTGCGTCGCGTCGCGGACGGTGCCCACGAACTCCTCGACCAGATCCTCGAGCGCGACGATGCCCACGGTGTTGCCGCGGGTGTCGACCACGCGGCCGAGATGGCTGCTGGTGCGGCGCAATCGGGCGAGCGCCTCGTAGAGGGTGGTGGCGGTGCCGACCGTGGGCAGCGGGCGGATGTCGCTGCGCGGGATCGGGGTGGCCGGGCCCGCGCTCGCGTCGGCGACCTTGTCGAGCACATCCTTGACGTGCAGGTAGCCGACCAGCGACCCGTCGGAGGCGCGGACCGGGTAGCGGGAGAACCCGGTCTCGGCCACCGCGGTCTCGATATCGCCGAGCGTGGTGCCGTCGCCGCGCAACGGCACGCAGCGCGTGGTGGCCAGGGGCACCATCACGTCGGCGACGACGCGATCGGTGGTGCCCAGCGCCTGGGTGAGGCGGCGGTGCTCCTCCTCGTCGAGCAGGCCCTCGGAGCGGGATTCGCCGATCATCTCGGCCAGCTCCACCGACGACACCGTGGCGTCGAGTTCGTCCTTGGGCTCGATGCGCAGCGCACGCAGGGTGAGATTCGCGGCCATGTTGTAGAGGGTGATCAGCGGGCGCGCCAGCCGCAGGAACAGCAGCAGCACCGGAACCAGCAGCAGCGCAACGCGTTCGGGGCCCGCGAGGGCGATGTTCTTCGGGATCATCTCGCCCAGCAGCATGTGCAGCATCACCACCAGCGCGAGCGCCAGCGCGAACGCGATCGGATGCAGCAGCTCGTCGGGCACGCCGAGCAGATCGAACGGGCGCTCCAGCAGATGCGCCAGCGCCGGTTCGCCGATGCGGCCCAGCAGCAGCGAGCAGATCGTCACGCCCAACTGCGCGGCGGCCAGCATCATCGACAGGTGCTCGCCCGCGCGGATGACCGTGTCCGCGCCCCGTTTGCCTTGCGCCGCAAGGGCTTCCAGGCGGTCGCGGCGGGCGGTGATGAGCGCGAACTCCGCGCCGACGAAGAAGGCGTTGCCGCCGAGCAGCGCCAGCGCGAGCACGATACCGAGCAGATCACCCATGGCCGATCTCCCAGTGCCGCAACGATTCCGCGTCGACCGGGCGCAGCAGCACGCGGTCGATGCGGCGGCCGTCCATCCGTTCGACGCGGGCCAGCCAGCCGCCGGTCGTCTGCGGATGGTTCGAATAGTTCGTGCCCGTCCCGGGATCCGGCAGCAGCACCTCGTCCCCGGCGACCGGGATGCGGCCCAGGCGGGTGAGCACCAGGCCGCCGAGGGTCTCGTATTCGCCCTCGGGGGCGTCGTATCCGGTGGTGCGGGCGACCTCGTCGATGCGCAGCAGGCCCGAGCAGTTCCAGCCCGCGGCGGTGCGGCGGACGTCGAGCTCCTCCTCGTCGTGCTCGTCGCGGACGTCGCCGAGGATCTCCTCGATGATGTCCTCCATGGTGACCAGGCCCGCGGTGCCGCCGTACTCGTCGACGACGAGCGCGACCTGCATGCCGTCGGCGCGGACGCGTTCGAGCACGCTGTCGCCGTCGAGGCTGGCGGGCACGATCGGCACCTGATGCGCGATCGAGCGCAGGCTCACCCGGTCGCGGCGGGCGTCGGGATGGCCGAACGCCTGTTTGATGTGCACGACGCCCAGGGTGTTGTCCAGGTCGCCGTCGATGACGGGGAAGCGGGAGTAGCCGGTGCGGCTCGCGGCGTCGATGAGGTCGGCGATGGTGTCGTCCTGGTCGAGGGTCTCGATCTTGACGCGGGGGGTCATGAGTTCCTCCGCGCTGCGGTCGCCGAACTCGAGCGAGCGGTCCACCACGAGGGCGGTGCGCTGATCGAGCACGCCGCGCTGGGCCGAGGTGCGCACCAGCGAGCCGAGTTCCTGCGGGGAGCGGGCCGAGCGCAGTTCCTCGGCGGGTTCGATGCCCAGGCGGCGGACCACCCAGTTGGCGCTGCCGTTGAGGAAGCGGATCAGCCACGAGAAGATCGCGGAGAACACGATCATCGGCGGGGCGGTCCAGCGCGCGGTGGTCAGCGGCGCGGAGATGGCGATGTTCTTGGGGACCAGTTCGCCGTAGGTCATCGACAGCGAGGTCGCCAGGATCAGCGCCACCGCGAGCGAAATGCCTTGTGCGGTACCCTCACTCGCGCCGAGCGCGGTGCACAGCGGGGTGATCAGCCGGGCCAGCACGGGTTCGGCGATGTACCCGGTGACCAGTGTGGTGATGGTGATGCCGAGCTGCGCGCCGGACAGCTGGAACGACAGCGTGCGGTGCGCCTGGCGGACCTGGCGGGCGCGCAGGTCACCGTCGCGGGCGTGCGCCTCGACGGTGCTGCGTTCCAGGGCGGTGAGGGAGAATTCGGCGGCGACGAACAGCGCGGTGCCCGCGGTGAGCGCGACGAAGCCCACGAGGCTGAGCACGGTGAGCACGACCGACATCGTCAGCACCACCTCGGGGAGGTGAGCGGTGGTGCGGGGTCAGGGGCGCCGGGTTTGTCACCCGGCTCGGTAGAGGAGCCCTCCTGAGCGGCGCCCTGGGACGCGGGTGACAACTGGTTCCTTTCGCAAATGGCCGTGAGGTACGTGCCACTGTATGTTACCGAGTTCGCCGCACGCCGCACGCACCCGCGTGGGTCGTGGCGGGTGTGGGCGAGCGCACTACCAGCCCGAAGGCAGCGGGCGTCCCTCCGCGAACCCGGCCGCCGACTGCACGCCCAGCACGGCCTTCTCGTGCAGTTCGGCCACGGTCCGCGCGCCCGCGTACGTGCACGCGCTGCGCACGCCGGAGCAGATGTGGTCGATCAGGTCCTCCACGCCGGGCCGTTCGGGGTCCAGCCGCATCCGCGAGGTGGAGATGCCCTCCTCGAACAGGGCCTTGCGGGCGCGGTCGAAGGCGCTGTCGGAGGCGGTGCGGGCGGCGACGGCGCGCTTGGACGCCATGCCGAAGCTCTCCTTGTAGGCGTTGCCGTCGCGGTCGACGCGCAGGTCGCCGGGGGATTCGTAGGTGCCCGCGAACCAGGAGCCGATCATCACGTTGGACGCGCCCGCCGCGAGGGCCAGGGCCACGTCGCGGGGATGCCGCACGCCGCCGTCGGCCCAGATGTGGACGCCGAGTTCCCTTGCGGCCGTGGCACATTCGGCGACGGCGGAGAACTGGGGGCGGCCCACGCCGGTCATCATGCGGGTGGTGCACATCGCGCCCGGCCCCACCCCGACCTTGACGATGTCGGCCCCGGCCGCCGCCAGATCGCGGGTGCCCTGCGCGGAGACCACATTGCCCGCGACCAGCGGCACACCCAGTTTCAGGTCGGCCACCGAGCGCAGCGCCTCGAGCATCTTGCGCTGATGGCCGTGCGCGGTGTCGACGACCAGCACGTCGGCGCCCGCGTCGACCAGCGCCTTGGCCTTGGCGGGGATGTCGCCGTTGACGCCGACGGCGGCCGCGACCCGCAGCTTGCCCCGGGCGTCGACGGCGGGGGCGTAGATGCCCGCGCGGACCGCGCCCTTGCGGGTCATCACCCCGGCGAGGGTGCCGTCCGCCTCGGTCAGCACGACCAGCCCGTGATGCTGGGATTCGAGGATGTCGAACAGCTCGCGGGGGGACGTGTCGGCGGGCGCGGTGCGGAAGTCGGTGGCCGCGACGGTGTGCAGGCGGGCGAAGCGGTCGACGTCGGCGCAGGACTCCTCGGTGACGACGCCGACGGGTTTGCCGTCCTGGATCACCACGACCGCGCGGTGGGCGCGCTTGTGGACCAGCGCCAGCGCCTCGGAGACCGAATGGTCCGGACCCAGCGTCACGGGCGTCTCGGCGGTGAGCGAACGGCTCTTGACGTAGGAGATCGTGGTGGAGACCGCGCTCATCGGCAGATCCTGCGGCAGCACCACGAGACCGCCGCGCCGCGCGACCGTCTCGGCCATCCGCTTGCCCGCGACCGCCGTCATATTCGCCACGACGATCGGGATGGTCGTGCCCGACCCGTCGGTGGTCGACAGGTCGACGTCGAAACGCGACGCCACATCGGTCTGGTTCGGGACCAGGAAGATGTCGTCGTAGGTCAGGTCGTACGGCGGCGTATGGCCCGGAAGAAAATGCACTTCGGCAAGTCTACGGGATGGGTTTCGCGCGGTTCGCCGCCGCGCCCTTCCGGTCGGAAGCGCTTGTCCCGCTCACGGTTCGCGGCGCGGCCGTCGCCACCAGTGGCGCGGCGAATCGTCCTCGGCGGCAACGGGTTTCGCGGGCGGCGTGGCCTTGGCGCGGGTTTCGCGCCAGCGGCGGACCACCTCGTCCACGTCCACCGGCTCCACATGCACGTACGGCCCGTGCGGCATCCGCAGCCACGCGGTGATGCGATCGTTGAGTTCGGTCGCGTATTCGCGCACGCGGGCCGCGGAGTTCATCCGGGCGACGGTCGCGGGCAGGCGTTCGAGGTCGCGGCGCAGGATCAGCGAGGGCGGGAGCAGGCCGTCGCCGCCGACGTTCTCGCGCCGCAGGTAGTTCGTCAGCCACCAGTTCTCGTCGTAGGGCTGGCCCGCGCCCGGTAGGGGTTTGCCCTTGCCGGGCAGGTCGTCGAAGTCGCCGCGTTCGGTGGCCTCGCGGATCTGGCGTTCGAGCCACCATTCGTGGCTGACGCCGGGCGGTTTGCGTTCGGTCATGGCATTCCCCCTCACGCGCCGAACAGCCGACCCAACTCCACCAGCCACGGGATCGCCACCGCGAGGGTCGGCACCACCAGGATGGCGGCGGCGGCCGCGTAGGCCGCCCCGGCGACGCGCAGATCGCCGAGCGGTCCGGCGAGTCGTTGGATGCGGATCAGGGTGGTGGGCCCGCCGACGGCCATGGCCCCTTGCGGCGCGGTCGAATTCGAGCAGGCCACCAGGGCGCGGGCCAGCGGGGTGGGGCCGGTGACCTTCACCGCGGAGTCGTCGGCGAGCAGTTCGATGAGCAGCTTCACCGAATCCAGCGCCGACTTGCTGCGCACGAACCGCGGGAACGCCTCGTGCGCGGCGGTGAACGCCTCGAGCACCAGATCGTGGCGGGCGCGCAGATGCGAACGCTCGTGGCTCACGATCGCGGTCAGTTCCGCGTCCGACAGATTGGCGAAGGTGCCCTGGCTCAACACGACTCGACGCCGCAGGCCGGGCAGGCAGTAGGCGATCGGCTCGGTCGCGGCGAGCACCCGGATGTCGGCGGCCTTGGGGTCGGTGTCGCGGTACTCACCGCCCTGATCGAGCAGGTCGACCAGCATCCGGTGCCGGGCGCGGCGGCGGCGGGTGTGCACGCCGACGCGGATCGAGGCGTAGATCAACCGGCCGCCGACCAGCAGGGTGAGGGCGAACACGATCACGTACGCCAGCCACAGCGGCAGGCCCAGCGCGTCGATCTCCCGGGTCGGGGAGGTGGTGGGCCGGCCGTCGGGTCCGGGGACCAGCAGCTGGCTCGCGATCGCGAGTCCGGAGCCGAACGCGCTCAGCACCGCGGCCAGCGCCACGGCCTGCCACAGCACGAGCGCCGCGCGGGGGGTGCGATAGGGCCAGGTGGCGCGAGCGAGCAGAGACGGTACCGGTCCCGCGAGAAGCAAAGCGAGACCGGCGAATACCGGCGCGGTTGCGTTCATGCTCAGCTCACTGCGTTGTGGGGCCAGGGGCGCCCGAGTCCGCGCGCTACTGCGGCGGTGCGACTCCCTTGTCGTCGTCGGACGCGGCGCGTGCGGCCTCGGCGTCTTCGAGCTTAGCGAGTGCCTCGCGCAACGCGGCAGCCTCGTCCTTGCCGACCTGTTCGACGAAGTGCACGAGCGCGGCCCGGCGGCTGCCGACCTCGTCGGCCTGTTGCAGCGCGTCGACCATCAGGCTGGCGACGAGTTCGTCGCGGCTGTGCACGGGGGCGTAGCGGTGCGCGCGGTCGTCGCGCTGCTGCACGACCAGGTTCTTCTTCGCCAGTCGTTGCAGCACGGTCATGACCGTGGTGTACGCGAGCTCGCGACGTGCCGCGAGGGCCTCGTGGACCTGCCGGACCGTCTGGGGTTCGTCGGCCGACCACAACTGGTCCATGACCGCTTTCTCGAGTTCACCAAGACCTGCCATCCCACCAGCTTACGGAGGCAACGACACATATGCGTACTACTGGATGTCGTAACCGGTCGGTAGCTGTGTGGGATTTTTCATACCGGCGCGCCCGCGTGCTGTGGTAAGGCTTACCTAAGTTCGCATATCCGCAGCACCACCGATCGACGAGGAGGTTCGATGGCCGAACCGATGACCGCCTGCCCGGCCCGCCGCGCCGAGGCGGCCTTCGACGGGGTGAGCGCGACCCTGCGCGCGCTGCAACCGGGGCATCCGCGGGTCTACGCCGTGGCCGCCATGGCCGAGCAGGGACGCCGCCGCTGGTGGCGGGTGGCCGAGGGCGTGCGCGAGGGCCGCGTGGCGGTCATGTACCGCCGCCACGCCGCGGAGATGACCAGCGCCGACATCGCCGCCGAGGTGGTGGCGACCGCCCTGATCCACGCGATCGTGGGACGCGTTGCGGCGCTGTGGGTTTCGCAGGGTCGCGCCTGGGATCCGGGGCTCGAGAATCTGTGGGTGCACACCGACAACGACGGCGGCATCGACTGGGCGGGCCTGTCGGACACCACGATTCGCGTGGTGGCGGGCGATCGGCTCGCCGGGCAGCCGGGCGTGGTCGTGCTGCCCTGCGAGCGCGCGATGGCGGTGTGGCTGGCGCATCGCTGCGCGGCCGCGCTGATCCTGGTGCGGCACAGCGTGTCCCGCTGCGCGGCGCTGAGCGCGCGGCGGTTCTGGCAATTGGTCGCCGAGGCCGTGACCGGGGCGGCGACCTATGTGCCGGAGCTGGCGGGCACCTCGACCGTCGCGGGCGCGGAGCGGGGGCGGGCATTGCTGGCGGCGATGCACGACCTCGGCATGCCGGTCCGTCGCCCTTGCTTTGTCAGGTAAGGCTCCCCTAAACTAATGCTCGGCGTTCGGATCGTGTCGAGTCCCGAGGGCTGCGGTCGACTCCCGATCCTGTGCCGCGGCGGGTTCCACCTTCGTGGTGGGGCCCGCCGCATCGTCTCTCACACCTCCGGACCCCGGTACTCCCGGCCCTGCGCCGCCGCCAGCTCCCGCCCGGCGTTGGCCTGGAACGGGCTGATGCCGCCGCGGTCCCACGGCCCGACACTGCCCGCGCGCACGGCCGTGGCGTCCTTGGGCGGCAACTCGACCTCCCCGCGCACCACGTCCACCGGCCGATCGGCCAGCGCGAACCAGTCCAGCGCGAGGAAGTCGATACTGCCCCGGCACAACGCCCCGCGCCGCAGGGCGTCGGCCATGCGCACGGTCATGCCCGGCTGGGACAGATGGCCGCGGTCGGCCTGGAACAGGCCCGCGCCCGTGGCCAGCTGACCGGTCTCGAACAGCCCGATCACCATGGCCAGCAACGAGAACGCGGGCAGGTCGTCGTTGGCGCGCGCGATGAAGGCGAACACCTCGATCTCCGACTCCACCCGCGTGCCGTAGTCGGCGAGCACGTGCACCCAGTCGTGCTGGGCCAGCAGCGGCGGCGCGGACCCGGGCGCGCCCGGGAAGGCGAACCCGCGCGCGCGATAGAAGTCGTGCACGCCGCGACCGAGGGTGCCGGAGGGCAACGCGCCCAACGACTCCCAGCGCGCCGCGAGGGCCGGATCGTTCTCCACCGGGGACCACGGTTCGTTCAGCGCGCTCGACACGTGCAGGTGCGGGGCGGTCGCCGGATCGAAATCGCGCAGGTAGCCGTTGCGGTCGAAATCCATGCCGACCAGGCGCCGACCCGTCTCGACCTGCTCGGCCAGCACCGCCTCGAGGTCGTCGTGCACCGACAGCTCGGCCGCGAATCGGGCCACCTGCCGGGCCACCTCGGGCACGGGCGGGTCGAGCACCAGCTGCGCGAGCACCATGATCTGCACGGTCCGGCCGCGGTAGGCGAGATCGCGGCGGGCCAGGCCGTGGGCGAACGCCTCGGGCGTGAGGGGCGCGCGGGCGAGGTCGGCCTCGAGGGCGGGCACGTGGAGTTCGCGGCCGGTGAGCGAGCGGATGACCGCGGCGATCAGCAACCGTTGCAGCTGGGTGAGACCGCCGGGTCCAGTGACCGCGGCGATGATGCCGCGGGTGGTCCACTCGACCTCGGCGTCGTCGGGTGGCACTCGCAGGGCGTGGCGGTCGTCGGGGAGGGGTACGGCCATGCCGACATTCTGGGCCGAATCCGTCCCGGGCGCAGCGCGTTTCGCTACCGGTGGACACCCGGGCAGGGCCGCCGCGACCTGCTGTGCGACTGTCTTCTCATGACAGCGCACGATCGGCCCGAGGTCCGCTCGCTGGCGGATATGACGCCCGAGCTCATGACCCGTCTCTCCGAGGGCACCTTCACCGACCTCATCGGATTGAAGTTCACCGAGCTCGGCCCGGACCGGGTGGCGGCGCAGTGGGCGGTCTCGCCGCAGCAGCATCAGCCCGCCGGGATCGTCAACGGCGGGGTGTACTGCACGGTCGTGGAGACGCTCGCCAGCGTCGGCGCCGGCGCCTGGTACGGCGAGCGCGGCACCGTCGTCGGGGTGAACAACAACACCGACTTCCTGCGCGCGGTCCGCGAGGGCGTGCTGCGCGGCGTCGCCGAACCCGTGCACCGCGGCCGCTCCCAGCAGCTGTGGCAGGTGGTGATCACCGACGAGCAGGATCGCGTCGTGGCCCGCGGACAGGTGCGGTTGCAGAATCTCGCCGCGGGCTGAGTAGAACGCGGTCGCCGAATCTCGCCGCGGGCCGAGCGGCACGAGTGCCCCCTGAGCGCGCTCGTCGCGCCCCGCCGGTGCGCGCGTGCCAGAATGTCGCGCACACCATTGCGAGAGCGTGAGGAGCGCGGATGCGACTGTCGCCGCACGAACAGGAACGGCTGGTGCTCAGCTACGCGGCCGAACTCGCGCGACGACGGCAGGCGCGCGGGCTGAAGCTCAATCACCCCGAGGCGATCGCGCTCATCACCGATCACGTGCTCGAGGGCGCGCGCGACGGCCGCACCGTCGCCGAGCTCATGGCGTCGGGGCGCACGGTGCTCACCCGCGCCGACGTCATGGACGGGGTGCCGGAGATGATCCCCGACGTCCAGGTGGAGGCGACCTTCCCGGACGGCACCAAACTCGTCACCGTCCACCATCCGATCGGCTAGGGGCACACCATGATTCCCGGTGAGTACCTCTGCGGCGACGACCCGATCGAGATCAACCCCGGCGCCGAGCGCGTCGAACTGGACGTGGTCAACACCGGCGACCGGCCCGTGCAGGTCGGCAGCCACGTGCACTTCCCGCAGGCCAACGCGGCGCTGCGGTTCGACCGCGCCGCCGCCCACGGCCGCCGCCTCGACATCCCCGCGGGCACCGCGGTGCGCTTCGAACCCGGTCTGGGACAACGGGTTTCGCTGGTCCCGCTGCGCGGCGCCCGCGAGGTGCACGGCATCTCCCTCGACCCTCCCGGAAAGCTGGACGCCTGATGGCCGAACTCTCCCGCGCCCGCTACGCCGAGCTGTTCGGCCCCACCGCCGGGGACCGCATCCGCCTGGCCGACACCGATCTGATCGTCGAGATCACCGAGGACCGCAGCGGCGGACCGGGTCTGGCGGGCGACGAGGCGGTCTTCGGCGGCGGCAAGGTGCTGCGCGAATCCATGGGCCAGGCCCGCGCCACCCGCGCCGAGGGCACCCCCGACACCGTCATCACCGGCGCGGTGATCATCGATCACTGGGGAATCATCAAGGCGGACATCGGGATTCGCGACGGGCGCATCGTCGCCATCGGCAAGGCCGGTAATCCGGACATCATGGACGGCGTGCACCCGGATCTGGTGGTGGGCCCGTCGACGGAGATCATCTCCGGCAACGGGCGCATCGTCACCGCGGGCGGCATCGACACCCACGTGCACTTCATCTGCCCGCAGCTGCTCGACGAGGCGCTCGCCGGGGGCATCACCACCATGATCGGCGGCGGCACCGGACCCGCCGAGGGCAGCAAGGCCACCACCGTCACCCCGGGCGCGTGGCATCTGGGCCGGATGCTCGAGGCCACCGACGGCTGGCCGGTGAACATCCTGCTGCTGGGCAAGGGCAACACCGTGCGGTCCGAGGCGCTGTGGGAGCAATTGCGCGGCGGCGCGGGCGGGTTCAAGCTGCACGAGGACTGGGGCACCACCCCCGCGGCCATCGACGCCTGCCTCACCGTCGCCGACGCGTCCGGGGTGCAGGTGGCGCTGCACTCGGACACGCTCAACGAGGCCGGCTTCGTGGAGGACACCCTCGCCGCGATCGGCGGGCGGGCCATCCACTCGTATCACACCGAGGGCGCGGGCGGCGGCCACGCGCCCGACATCATCACCGTCGCCGCGCACCCGAACGTGCTGCCCTCCTCGACGAATCCGACCCGGCCGCACACGGTCAACACCCTGGACGAGCATCTGGACATGCTCATGGTGTGCCATCACCTCAACCCCGCGATCCCGGAGGATCTGGCCTTCGCCGAGAGCCGCATCCGGCCCTCGACCATCGCGGCCGAGGATCTGCTGCACGATCTGGGCGCGATCTCCATGATCGGCTCGGACTCGCAGGCCATGGGCCGCATCGGCGAGGTGATCATGCGGACCTGGCAGACCGCGCACGTGATGAAACGCCGCCGGGGTCCGCTGCCCGGCGACGGCCCGGCCGACAACAACCGGGTGCGGCGCTACGTCGCGAAGTACACCATCTGCCCGGCCGTCACCCACGGGCTCGACCACGAGGTCGGCTCGGTCGAGGTGGGCAAGCTCGCCGATCTGGTGCTGTGGGAGCCCGCCTTCTTCGGCGTCCGCCCGCACGCGGTGCTCAAGGGCGGCGCGATCGCGTGGGCCGCGATGGGCGACGCGAACGCGTCCATCCCCACCCCGCAACCGGTGCTGCCGCGCCCGATGTTCGGGGCCGCCCCCCTCGTGGCCGCCTACACCTCGGTCCACTTCGTGTCCGAGCACGCCCTGGTGGCGGGCCTGGCCGACCGACTGCGCGTGAACCGCCGACTCGTGCCCGTGGCGAACGTGCGCAAGCGCGGCAAGGCCGACCTCCCCCTCAACGACGCCATGCCCCGCATCGAGGTCGACCCCGACACCTTCACCGTCCGCGTCGACGGCGAGGTGTGGGCCGAGGAACCCGCTGCCGAGCTGCCGATGGCACAGCGGTACTTCCTGTTCTGAGCGGGGTGGCAGACTCGACGGTATGACTGATGCCGCATGGACCGAGGTCGACGACTATCTGGTGGACACCCTCATCGGGGACGCGGATTCCGATGTGTTCCAAGCGAATTCGGCGGCCGGTTTGCCGCACATCGACGTCTCGCCCGCGCAGGGGAAGTTCCTGTCGCTGCTCGCGCGCTCGATCCGGGCCCGGCGGGTGCTCGAGATCGGGACGCTCGGCGGGTACAGCACGCTGTGGCTGGCGCGGGCGGTCGGGCCCGAGGGGCGGGTGGTGACGCTCGAGTTCGCGCCGCGGCACGCGGAGGTCGCGCGGGCGAACCTGGACCGCAAGGGCGTCGGGGATCGGGTGGAGATCCGGGTGGGTAAGGCGCTGGACACCCTGCCGGTGCTCGCCGACGAGGGACCCGAACCGTTCGATCTGGTGTTCATCGACGCCGACAAGGTCAACAACTCGCACTACGTGCGCTGGGCGCTGCGGCTGACCCGCCCGGGTTCGGTGATCGTCGTCGACAATGTGGTGCGGCACGGCGCGCTCGTCGACACCGCGAGCGAGGATGCCACCGCTGCCGCCAGCCGCGAGGTACTCGAACTGCTCGCCGCCGAACCGCGCCTGGACGCGAGCGCGGTGCAGACCGTGGGCGCGAAGGGCTGGGACGGCTTCGCCTTCGCGCTGGTCACCGAGTGAGCGCGGGGGTCAGCCGCCGAACGCCATGAGCGCGAACGACGCCCCGTTCGGATCGGCGAGCACCGCCAGCCGCGACGGGCCCGGATTGTCATGCGGCGCTTGCACGATCGTGCCGCCGAGGTCGACGGCGCGGGCGGCGGTGGCGTCGCAGTCGGTGACGTGGAAGGTGACCGCCCAGGCGGGGGCCGGTTCGCCGGGCCGCGCGGCCGCCGCGCCGCCGAATTCGCGACCGCCCGCGCTCGTGGTCAGCGCCTGATAAGGCTTGTCAACCGAGGTCTCCCACGCGGCGTCGCGGTGGATCCAGCCCAGCACCCGGGCGTAGTGGGCCATCGCGTCGGCGGGCGCCCCAGTCGCGGTGTACTGCACCCACACCGGATTGCCGGGCGCGCCGAAGCGTTCGGTGCCGGGATGGGCGTCCAGACGCGACAGGCCGTAGGCCGCGCCCGCGGGATCGGCGAGGATCGCGAACTCCAGTTTGCCGGGGATCTCGACGCGCTCGGCGAGAACCGTTGCGCCGTCGGCCCTCGCGGCCGCCACGGTCGGCCCGAGTTCGGCGACCGAGAAGTAGGGCAGCCACGCCGATGGCTTGACGCCGCCATCGGGTGTGGTCGCGCACGCGATGCCCGCGACCCGCGCGCCGTCCTGGGTCAGCACGGCGTAATTACCCTGCGCGGGATCCGCGAGCCGGGCCGACCAGCCGAACAACTCCCCGTAGAACGCGGCGGCCGCCTCGATATCGGGGGCGGTGACGTCGAACCAGCAGGGCGCGCCGACGGCGAAGGCATGGGACATTCGGGCATCTCCTCGAGGACAGCGGGGCGTGCGGGCGCGCAGACGATGCGACGCCGCACGCGGTGCATCTCTACAGACCGTGCGGGACGGCCGAATTCATCGCTCCCGCGCGAATCCGTCGCACAGCGCGGCCAATCCGGAGTAGAGCAGCTGTTCGGGATCGAGCAGATCGCCGCGCCCGCTGCCCTCGAGCGGCAGTAGGGATTCGGGGGTGGGGAAGCGCGGGCGGCCGTCGAGCAGGGCGCGGAAACTCGACTCCTCCTGCTCGCCGTCGCGGCGGGCCAGCAGCGCGGCGCTGACCTGTTGCAGCGCGATGCCCGCGATGTAACTCCACACCGACAGCGACATCCGGGTCGCCTCGCGCGGATCCGCGGTCACCTCGCCGAACCCCTCCACCAGCCAGGCCAGGCACGCCAGGCTCGACGGGCCGAAGTTGTAGCGCGGCACCGCGAAGGTGAACAGCACCCACGGATGATGTTGGTAGAGCATCCAATCGATCTCCGCGGCCACCCGCACCCGATCGCGCCACGTCCAGCCCGCCTCGGGCGCCGGATACGGATGCCGCCGCGCGATCTCGTCGGTCATCTCCGCCAGCAGGGTGTCCTTGTTCGGGACGTGCCGGTACAGCGACATCGCGCCCACCCCCATCCGCTCCGCGATGCGGCGCATCGACAGCGCGTCCAGCCCGGCCTCGTCGGCCAGCGCGATCGCCGTGTCGACGATCGCCGCGCGGGTGAGCTTCGGCTCGGTCATTCGGAACAACTCGCTTTCGTTTTCCCGCCGGGGGTGCGTACGCTGTACGAGCCCATCGTGCGTACGTTGTACGCGACTCGGAAAGGATAGGTGATGACGGGCATCGATACCCGCGAGATCGCGGTCCCTCGGCGCGCCCGGCTCGGTCTGGCCGTGCTGATCCTGCCCGTGCTGCTGGTGTCGATGGACATGTCGGTGCTGTTCCTGGCGATGCCGACGCTGACCTCCGCGCTGGATCCCACGGCGACCGAACAACTCTGGATCCTCGACATCTACGGCTTCCTCATCGCGGGCCTGCTCATCACGATGGGCAATCTCGGTGACCGGATCGGGCGGCGGACCATCCTGCTCGCGGGCGCGTCGGTGTTCGGGGCGGCCTCGGTGCTGGCGGCGTTCGCGCCGAATCCGGCGGTGCTCATCGCGGCGCGGGCGCTGATGGGGGTGGGCGGGGCGACCTTGCTGCCGTCGAGCCTGTCGCTGGTGTCGGTGCTGTTCCCGGAGCCGCGGGCGCGCGGGACGGCGATCGGGATCTGGACGGCGTTCTTCGCCGGGGGTTCGGCGGTCGGGCCGATTCTGGGTGGGCTGCTGCTGCACCAATTCTGGTGGGGCGCGGTGTTTTTGATCAATACGCCGGTGCTGCTGGTGTTGCTGGTGCTGGGGCCGTTCGTGCTGCCGGAGCAGCGCTCGGGGCGCGGGCCGCTGGATCTGCCGAGCGTGGCGCTGTCGATCGGCGGCATCCTGCCGGTGGTGTACGGGGTGAAGCGGGCGGCGGCCTCGGGGATCGATGTCGCGGCGGTGCTGGCGGCCGTGGTCGGGGTGGTCGTGCTCGTGGCGTTCGTGCGGCGGCAGCGGGTGCTCGACGAGCCGCTGGTGGATCTGTCGCTGTTCCGGCGCGGACTGTTCTCGGTGGCGATCGGATCCTCGACCGTGGGGATGATGTCGCTGGCGGGGATGAGCTATCTCACCAGCGTGTATCTGCAATCGGTGACCGGGCGCGACGCGCTGGCCGCCGCGGTGCTGGGGATTCCGCAGGCGGCCGTGGTGTTCGCGTGCTCGATGAGCGGATCGCGGGTGGCGCGGCGGCTGGGATCACGGGCCTCGTTCGTGCTCGCCCTGAGCGCCGCGGCGCTGGGCAACCTGTTGCTGTTCGGGCTGGGCGTGGACGGCGGCGTCGGCTGGTACGTGGCGGGTTCGACCGTCGCCGGTCTCGGGTACGGGGTGATGTTCACGCTCGTATCGGAGGTATCGGTGTCCTCGGTGCCCCCGGAGCGGGCGGGTTCGGCGGTGGGCATCTCCGAGACCAGCTTCGAACTGGGCAACGCCCTGGGCCTGTCGCTCCTGGGTTCGCTTGCGGCCCTGGTATTCCGGTCCGGCGGCGAATTCGCCGCAACCCTCGGCGAGACCGTCGAGCACGCCGAATCCAACCCCACCCTCCTGCACGCGGCCCGAGAGTCGTTCGTCACCGGCATGCACGCGGCCACCACGCTCGGCGCGGCCCTGCTCGCCGTGATGGCAGCCGTCGCGCTGGTGTGGGGTCGGGAACGACGGTGATCCCCCGCCGCGCCCCTGGTCCGGCGGTTGTGGGTGGGACGCCATAGGATCGGGGTGTGGGTGATCGGAGGGTGCGGCGATGAGTTTGGCGGTGCTGCTGGCGCTGGCGGATTCGCGGTTGCCGATCGGGGGACATGTGCATTCGGGTGGGGTGGAGGAGGCGATCGCGTCGGGGGTGGTGCGGGACACGGCCTCGGTGGAGACGTATCTGGCTCGGCGGGTGCGGACCTCGGGCCTGGTGGCGGCGTCGCTGGCGGCGGCGGTGTGCGCGGGGGAGTTGGCTTGCGGGCGGGCCGAATCGGAGGCCGACGCGCGCACGCCCGCCCCGGCCGCGCGGGCGGCGTCGCGGGCGCAGGGGCGCGGGCTGGCGCGACTGGCGAAACATGTGTGGCCGCAACATGATTGGCGTCCGGTCGGCGCGCGGCCGCATCTGTCGACGGTGTTCGGGGCGGTCGGCCGGGTCGCGGACGCGACGCCGGAGCAGATCGCGGGGGTGGTCGTCTACACCACCATGACCGGGGCGGCCACGGCCGCGCAGCGGTTGCTGGCCTTGGATCCCGCGGCCGTGGCCGCGAGCACCGTGCGCTTGGCCCCGCTGTGCGACGAGACCGCCGCGCTGGCGGTGAAAGGGCTTGCGGCCCTGTCGGATCCGTTGCAGGACGTGCTCGCCGAGCGGCACGTGCGCCGGGACATGCCGCTGTTCGCCTCGTGACACCTCGGAGAAAGGAACCCCCATGCCCCCACATCTGATCGACGGCGAGCCGCACGACCACGCCCACGATCGTCCCAAGCGCGAGCGCATCCCGGGCGAGCCGCTGCGGATCGGGATCGGCGGGCCGGTCGGCTCGGGCAAGACCGCGCTCGTCGCCGCGCTGTGCCGGCAGCTGCGCGAAGAGCTGTCGCTGGCCGTGCTGACCAACGACATCTACACCACCGAGGACGCCGACTTCCTGCGCCGCCACGCCGTGCTGCCGGACGAGCGCATCACCGCCGTGCAGACCGGCGGCTGCCCGCACACCGCGATCCGCGACGACATCACCGCCAATCTGGACGCCATCGACGATCTCGTCGAGGCCAATCCGCCGCTGGATCTCATCCTGGTCGAATCCGGCGGCGACAACCTCACCGCCACCTTCTCCTCGGGCCTGATCGACGTGCAGATCTTCGTGGTCGACGTGGCGGGCGGCGACAAGGTGCCGCGCAAGGGCGGGCCGGGCGTCACCTATTCGGATCTGCTGGTCATCAACAAGACGGATCTGGCCCCGCTGGTGGGCGCGGATCTGGCTGTGATGGAACGGGATTCGTCGGCGGTGCGCGAGGGCCGCCCGTTCGTGTTCACCTCGCTGACCGAGGATCCGGCCGCCACCCCCGTCCTGGAGTGGGTCCGCGAACAGCTGCGCCTGGTCGCCGAACACGACGCCGCCGGACCCGACGCGAGCGTCGCGGTTGCGCACTGAGCTCCGCATCCACGCCCGCCCCGGCCTGCTGCCCGACATTCACGCCGCGGGCGGCCTGGCGGCCCGGCGCACCGGACCCGAGACGGTGCACCTGATCGGCACGGCCGCGACCCCGCTCGGCGGCGACGAGGTGTTCGTCACCGTCGTCGTCGAGCCCGGGGCGCGCCTGATCGTGCGCTCGGTCGCCGCCACCCTCGCCCTCCCGGGACGGATCACGCGGAAGTCCGTGGCGCACTGGACCTTCGAGGTCGGCGGCGAGCTGGATTTCGATCCGGAACCGACCGTGGTCGCGGGCGGCGCGGATCACGAGAGCCGCACCCGCCTGACCCTCGGCGACCGCGCCCGCGTGCGCCTGCGCGAACGCGTCCAGATCGGCCGCTCCGGCGAGGAATCCGGTTGCTGGACAGGCGAATTCACCGCCGACGTCGGCGACGTCCCGCTGCTTCGTCATCGCCTCGAGCTGGGCGCGGACACCGCGACCGACGACCCCCTCGCCGCCCCGCGCGCCCTGGAGAGCGAACTCCGCTACCCGGACGACCGTCCCGCCGAGACAACCGGACTCACGGCGGCCCGCCTACCCCTCGCCGCCGGGGGGAGCCTCTACACGAGAACGTCCACCGGACTGACCCTCGTCGGTTGACCCTCGGTCCGAACACGCGAAAGGCGGGAGGCCGCCGGAAACGCCGCCTCCCGCCCATTCGTGCGTCGATCAGTCCCCGACCACGCGCGGGGGAGCGTTGAACGCGTTGACCGCGCCGACCACCGCACCCGCGGCGGCGCCCACCGCGGCGGCCGGGACGGCGATCACGCTCGCGCCCATGGCGGCCCCGAGGACCGGGCCCGCGACCACGCCGACCGGCATGAACGGCAGGCCGACGACGAGGCCGACCACACCGCCGACGAGCGCGCTGGTGGCCGCGATCGGGGTCGACATGGCCGCGCCCGCGATCGCGCCCTGGGCGGCCGTGCCGACGGTCTGACCCGCGATCCGGTCGGACCGGCTGCGCTCCATGCCCATCGAGTCCAGGAACGTCGCGAGGTTGGCCTCGGTCTGCGCGGCCTGATCGTTGATCTCGATGGCCTGTTCGCGGTCCATGCCCGCAGGCACGTCGACCTGGACGTCGCCGAAGCGGAACTTGTTGGGCGGCGGCGCGATCGGCGGCACCGGAGCCACGGGCCCCGGCGGGTGCAGCACCCCGACGGGCGCCAGATAGGAACGACTCGGCATGGCCCGCGCCGTCTGGAGCGAGCTGTAGGTGTCGTCCGGGATGTTCAGGCCCTCGTACGGCTGGACGTTGGGCGCCTCGACGGCGGGCCACTGCGCCGGGGCGTCCTGCGCCGCCGCCGCGTTCGACTCGGCGGGGGCGGCCTGCGCCGTCCCGCTGCCGACGATGGCCAATACCAGCGGAACCGCACCCGCCGCGACGGCGGTGCTCACCCGTTGCCGGTGTGGATTCGGGGCTCTGTGCTTACCTGCGGCCATAACGACCTTTCTTACTGGGATGTGTCGACGCCATGCATTCGGATCCGCAGGGGCTCCGGATGGGTGGAAAGCCGAACCGGTCGAAATGTCTTGGTATAGCTGGCAATTAGCCACTGTCGGCGAACCGGGACACGAAAAAGGCCGGAGCCCCGCCTCGGGACTCCGGCCTCGCTCGGTACTCGGGAATTCAGACCGCGCGTCGGCCCGCCGATGGACTCGGCGTCTGATTGGCGGCGGATTTGCTTGCCTCCGTGGCCCCTTCGCCCAACTCGTCGCGCACCTCGCGCTGATCGGACTCGTTGCCGTTGAGGGCCTCGAGCGCCAACCGCGCGAACACCCACTGTTCGGTGGCGGCCATCTGCCCGCGATTGCGGCCGAGGAAGGCCACGAACCACTGGAACACCGTGACCACCCGGCTGCGGTAGCCGATCAGGTAGTACAGATGCAGCACCAGCCACATCAGCCACGCGATGAACCCGCCGAACTCGAGCTTGCCGACCTGCGCCACCGCGGAGAACCGCGAGATGGTGGCCATGCTGCCCTTGTTGAAGTAGTGGAACGGCTTGCGCTGCTGCGGCGTCTGCTTGCCCTCGACCTCGGCCTTGATCTGCTTGGCCGCGTACGTCGCGCCCTGGATCGCGCCCTGCGCCTGACCGGGCACGCCCGGCACGGACATGAGGTCGCCGACCACGAAGACGTTCGGATGGCCCTTCACGGTGAGATCCGGTTCGACGATCACCCGTCCGGCCCGGTCCACCTCGGTGCCGTCGGACTGATCCGCGATCAGCTTGCCCAGTTCGCTGGCCTGCACGCCGGCCGACCACACCTTGCACGCGGCCTCGATGCGGCGCTGGCTGCCGTCCTTGTCCTTGACGACCACCCCGCGCGCGTCGACGTCGGTGACCATGGCGTTGAGCTGGATCTCCACGCCCATCTTCTCGAGCCGGCGTTGCGCGATCCCGCCGAGCTTGGGGCCCATCGGCGCGAGCACCGCGCCCGCGCCCTCGAGCAGCACCACCCGGGCGTCGCGCGGATCGATGTTGCGGAAGCAGCCCACCAGGGTGCGGTCGGCGAGTTCGGCGATCTGCCCGGCCAATTCGACGCCGGTGGGGCCCGCGCCCACGACCACGAAGGTCATGAACCGGTCGCGTTCCTCCTGCGTCTTGGCGACCTCGGCCTCCTCGAACGAGCCGAGGATGCGCGCGCGCAACTCCAGCGCGTCGTCGATGGTCTTCATGCCCGGCGCGTAGGTGGCGAAGCGGTCGTTGCCGAAATAGGACTGCTGCGCGCCCGTGGCGACGATGAGGCTGTCGAACGGGGTGACGGTGTCCTCGTTGAGCAGCCGCGAGGTGACGGTCTTCGCCGTCAGGTCGATGCCGTACACCTCGCCCAGGATCACCTGCGTGTTCTGCTGCTTGCGCAGCACGATCCGGGTGGCGGGCGCGATCTCGCCCGTGGACAGGATGCCGGTGGCGACCTGGTACAGCAGCGGCTGGAACAGGTGCGTGGAGGTCTTCGAGATCAGCACGACGTCGACATCCGCGTGCCGCAGATGCTTGCACGCGAACAAACCGCCGAAGCCGGATCCGATCACCACCACGCGATGGCGCCGGTTCTCGACAGTCTGTGTGGCCATCTTCGCTCCTCTGCCCCACCATTTCGTTCCAGGACTCGTCCAACGGTAGTCGGCATACCCACTTCGAGTCATTTCGATCGGGGATCGGCGAGTCCGCCGAGCGGTCCCACGAAACGATCCAGCCCGACCCCGGCCAGCGGCGGCCACAGGAACGCGGTGAGCCGGTCGACGAACTCCGCCCGATCGCGGTCGCGATGGCGCCCCCACTCCTCGGCGGACATGGTGATCGCGCCGACCGTCGCCGTCGCCCACACCCGCGCGGGCGCGGGATCGGCGTCGATCGCGCGCAGCATCCGGTCGAACACCCCGGTGGCCCAGTCCGCGGACCGGGCGAAGAACGGGCGGCCGTGGCCGTCGTCGGATTGCAGCCGCTGCATCAGCAGGTGATGCAGGCCGGGATTGCGGTCCACGAAGTCGGAGATCAGTTCGACCAAGGCGCGCAACAACTCCCGGCCCGGCAGCGGCCGGGCGAGGATCGCGTCGGCGGCGGCGATGATCGCCTCCATGTGCCGTTCGGCCAGCCCGTCGACGAGCGCGGGCAGATCGGGGAAGACCGCGTACACGGCCGTGCGCGCGTACCCGGCCTCGGTCGCCACCTCCGCGATGGTCAGGGAGGTCCCGGTGCGGGCGACGACCCGTTCGGCGGCGTCGAGGATCTCCGCGCGCCGGACCGCCGGATCGCGGGGCGGGCCCGGGGGCCGTCCGCGCTGCCGCGTTGTGTTGCTTGTCACAGACCTCACCCTACCGGTAATGTACAAGCTGTACTTTTGACGGAGGGTGTTGGTCATGGTCATCGTGGACCCCGGTGCCGACCGGGAGAACATCGATCTGTTCGAGATCCCCGACCGGCATCCGATCGATCGCCTCCTGCGCCGGGTCCCGGTCCGCGAGCGCACCCTCGCCGCGCCGCCGCCCGGCAGCGCGCTGCGCGTGGTCCGCGGCGACGACGGCCTGCCCGTCGTCGGGCGCACGCTGCACTATCTGCGCTGGGGTCCGGCCGAGATGGTGGACCGCTACCGCCGCTACGGACCGGTGAGCGTGAGCCGCGCGCTCGGCGTCGACCACGTCTTCGTCACCGGGCCGGAGGCCGTCGACGAGGTGATCGGCAAGCGCCGCAACGACTTCGGGCAGGGCTGGGACTACTACATCGGCTCGTTCTTCGGCCGCGGCCTGCTGCTGCTCGAGTTCGACGAGCACATGTTCCATCGGCGGATCATGCAGCAGGCGTTCACCCGCGACCGCCTCGAGGCGCATCTGGCCCACCTCGCGCCGGTCGTCGACGCGGCCATCGCGCGCTGGGTGCCCGGCACCGAACGCACGGTCCGGCTGTATCCCACGATCAAGGATCTGACCCTCGAGATCGCGGCGGAGACGTTCATGGGCGTGCACGCGGGTCCGGAGCGCAAGCGGCTGGGCGCGGCGTTCCTCGACTGTACGCACGCGGCCCTGGCGCTGATCCGCCGGCCGGTGCCGGGCAGTGCGTGGCGGGCGGGGCTGCGCGGGCGCGCGGTGCTCGAGGAGTACTTCACCCGCATGATCCCGGCCAAGCGCGCGTCGGACGGTGCGGACTTCTTCTCCGCGCTGTGCCACGCCCGCACCGAGGACGGCGCGGTGTTCTCCGACGCCGACGTGGTCAACCACATGATCTTCCTGATCATGGCCGCGCACGACACGACGACGACCACCGCCACCACGGTCGCCTACTATCTGGGCCGTCATCCGGACTGGCAGCGGCGGGTGCGGGCCGAGGCGCTCGCGCTGGCGGCGGCGACCGACGGCGCGCCGACCATCGCGGATCTGGATCGGCTGCGCGATCTGGATCTGGTGATCAAGGAATGCCTGCGCCTGGTGCCGCCGGTGCCGGGCCTGGTGCGCCGGGCGGTGCGCGACACCGAGATCGCCGGGCATTTCGTGCCCGCGGGCGTGCAGGTCGACGTCTCCTACGGCATGAACCACCTGCTGCCCGAATTGTGGACGCGCCCACAGCGTTTCGATCCGGAACGGTTCGCCGAGCCGCGCCGCGAGGACAAGTCGCACCGGCTGGCCTGGATGCCGTTCGGCGCGGGCGCGCACAAGTGCATCGGCATGCACTTCGGCATGTTCGAGGTGAAGGCCGTCATCGCCGCCATGGTCCGCGACTACGAGTGGCGCGTCCCCGACGACTACCTCATGCCGTGGGGATTCACCACCATCCCGTTCCCGCGCGACGGCGCGCCGATGTCGTTGCGCCGCCACTGAATCCGCTCAGCGGCCGGAGAACAGGATCTCCGCCACCCGGGTGGTGGTCTGCTCGCCGTCGGTGTACCCGCCCTGGTCGCCCAGGAAGTTCATGATGCCGAGGGTGTAGCGCTCGTCGGGGCCCGCGAAGCCGACCGAGTTGACCACCCAGCCGCCCTGCTCGTCGGACCAGCCGTTCTTCAGGCCGGGCCGCATGCCCGCGCCCGCGCCCCACACGCCCCAGTGCTGGTTGGTGTCGACGTGGCGCATCCGGTCGAGCAGGTAGGAGCGGTCGTCGGGGTGCATGCGGTCGAGCACGTTGTTCATCAGCCGGTCCAGATCGGCCGGGGTGCACTGCTGGAAACCCCAGTCCGGGAACGCGCGGCCGTTGGCCGGGGGGAACGGCGTCAGCGAGGTCATGCCGTTGGCGCGGAAGGCGTTGTTGAACGCCTGGTGGTCCGGGCCGGAGAACTTGGTCCACAGCACGTCGGCCGCGTTGTCGTTCGAGGTGGCCAGCATGGACTCCATGAGCCCGCGATCCTCCGGGGTCAGCACGATCGCGCCGACGCGGGCCCGGTTGAGCAGATCCTCGGCGATGGCCAGCTTGATGGTCGAGGCCGTCCAGAACGGGGTGTCGGCATTGCCGTTGCTGTGCACGGCCCCGGTGACGCGGTCGCGGACCACGTAGCCGACGACGCCGGGACGCCCGGACAGGTAGGCGTCGACCCGCTGGATGCGGCTGGTCATATCGCAGTCGAAGCCCTCGGCGCATCCCTCGGTCCGCATCGGGACCGCACCGGCCGGACCGGCCTGGAGGGCGGGCGCGCCCGCGAGGAAGACGACGGCGGCGGCGCAGGCGCCGGCGGCCATGCGCGTGGGTCGGGTGGCGCGCGCGGCGCCGCGTGGATAACGCACGAAAAGTGACAATAGCAAAGGTTCCGGACCCGCACGCCCCGCCCCCCGATCCGGGATGAACCAAAGTTTGTTGCGGCACAGCGGGTTTCGGCCATTGGGGGCGGGGGGTGAACGGAACCTCAGCGGAAGGCGGCCTGGAGTTCCTCGACGCTGCGGCCGTTGAGCCGGTAGCAGTGCTCGAACGCCTCCGTGTGCCGATCCCGGGGCCAGGCGTGCAGGACGACGGTGCGGCCGTAGTGGCGGGAGTTCACCAGCTCCCAGCGCTCGCCGACTCTGCGGACCGTGAACCCGGATCGGGGCATCAGGGGTGTCACCGTCGCTGTCATGAACCGAACCAGCCTTTCGAAAACGCTTCTCCCGTTGCCTCGCAGAGCACTGTGGCACACGCTCGCCCGGCATTCGGGCTGACACGCGGAGGCGAATCGCGGACGAGGGGGTGCCCGGGAGGTTCGCGCGGATTCTGTTGTGTTGCTGAAAATTTGGTATTTGTCCAGCTGTGTCGGCAAAGCTCTGGTGAAGCCGTCTTGCGGAGCGGTTGCTCGTCTCGTACCACCTGGTATGTGGCCGAAAGTCCGAGTCGTGCCGGGGTCGCGGCCCGTCGAGTTTGTAGGATCGGCCGACGACAGGCAACCACGGGGCATCCGGCGGGCGGGCGCGGGGGACGGCACCGGCGAAGCAGAGAGGCGGCCGATGGCGCTGCACATCCACCGAGCCGAGCGGGCGGCGACGCTCGCCGACGAGCTCGCGGCTGTGCTGTCGACCCCGCTCGACGATCCCTTCGCGGCCGAACTCGTCGCGGTGCCCGCCAAAGGCGTCGAGCGCTGGCTCACCCAGCGACTCTCCCGGGTACTGGGGGCCGTTGCGGGAGACGGCGTTTCGGCGAACATCGCCTTCCCGACCCCGGCCGCGCTCGTCGCCGACGTGCTCGCCGCGGCCACCGGCGTCCCCGCCGACGAGGATCCCTGGGCCCCGCAACGCCTGGTCTGGACGCTGCTGCGCGTGATCGACGAGGCGCTGCCCGAACCGTGGGCGGCCCTGCTCGCCCGCCATCTCGGCGACGGGGACCGCCCCACCCATCGCGCGGGCCGCCGCTACGCCACGGCCGCCCGGATCGCCGCCCTCTTCGACTCCTACGCCACCCAGCGCCCGGCCCTGCTCGCCGAGTGGACCGCCGGCCGCGACACCGACGGCCGCGGCCACCCGCTGCCCGAGGATCTGGCCTGGCAACCGGAGCTGTGGCGACGCCTGCGCGCCACCATGACGACGCCCAGCCCCGCCGAACGCCTGGCCGCGGCGTGCGAAACCCTGTGCGCCCGGCCCGAATCCGTGAGCCTCCCGCCCCGGCTGTCGCTGTTCGGCCTCCCGCGGCCGAGCACCGATCAACTCGCCGTCCTCGCCGCGCTGGCGGCGCATCGCGAGGTGCACCTGTGGCTTCCGCACCCGAGCCCGGCCCTGTGGGCGAAACTCGCCGGGTCCGCTGCCGTGCCGGAGGCGATCCCCCGGGCGGCCGACGACAGCGCGCTGCTCGTCGCGCATCCCTTGCTGGCGGCGCTGGGCCGGGACGTGCGGGAGCTGCAAGCGCGGCTGCGGGGAGTCGAGGCCGTCGATGTTCATCATCCCGGCGCGGACGAAAGCCGTTCCCGCACACTGCTTTCCGAGCTGCAAGCGTCCATGGCCGAGGATCGCTGGCCGCCCGTGGCCGATCCGGTCCTGGTGGACGGGACCGTCCAGGTGCACGCGTGCCACGGCCCGGCCCGGCAGGTCGAGGTGCTGCGGGAGGTGCTGCTGGGGGTCTTCGCGGCCGATCCCACACTGGAACCCCGCGACGTGGTGGTGCTCTGCCCGGACGTGGAGGGTTTCGCGCCGCTGGTGCGGGCGGCGTTCGGGCAGTGGCAGGGCGAGCCGGGCGCGGCGGCGCATCCCGCGCACGGGCTGCGGGTGCGGTTGGCGGATCGGTCCTCGGGCGAGGGCAATCCGGTGGCGGCGGTGCTCGAGGATCTGCTCGGGCTGGCCGACGGTCGGGTGACGGTCACCCAGGTCCTGGACCTGGCCGCCGCGGAACCCGTGCGCCTCCGGTGCGGCTTCGACGACGACGATATCGAGCGGCTGCGCGAGTGGGCGGCCGAGACCGGCGCGCGGTGGGGGATCGGGCAGCGGCAGCGGCAGGCGTTCGGGCTCGGGGAGTTCGCGCAGAACACGCTGAACGCGGCCGTCGACCGGATCCTGCTCGGCGTCGCGGCGGGCGAATCCTCCGAGGACTGGCTCGATCTGGCGTTGCCGCTCGAGGACGTCGACTCCGCGGACGTCGATCTGGCCGGGCGGTTCGCGGAGTTCACCGACCGGCTCGCGGTGTGCGTGCGGGACCTGCGCGGGCCCACGCCCGCCGAACCCGCGGGCTCCGCGCGACCCGCGCACGAATGGGCCCAGGTGCTCGCCCGCGCGCTGGACCTGCTCACCGACACCACCTACGCGCAGTCGTGGCAGGGCGTGGAGGCCCGGCGGGAGGTGGCGACCGCGCTCGAACACGCCGGTGCGGTGCCGCTGCGCCTGCCCGATATCGCGGCGCTGCTGCGCGACCGGCTCGCCGGGCGCGGGACGCGCACCAACTTCCGCACCGGCGAGCTGACGGTGTGCGCGCTGTCGCCGTTGCGCTGGGTGCCGCATCGGGTGGTGGTGCTGCTCGGGCTCGACGACGAGGTCTTCCCCCGGCAGGGCGGCGTGGACGGCGACGACGTGCTGTCGCGCGAACCCCTTGTGGGCGAACGGGATCCGCGCGGCGAGGACCGGCAGCTGCTGCTCGACGCCGTCCTGGCGGCGCGCGAGCGGCTGATCGTGCTGCACACCGGCGCGGACCCGGTGAGCGGAGCGCACCGGCCCCCGGCCATCCCGGTCGCCGAACTCCTCGACACACTGACGGCCCTGACGGGTACGCTCGACGGAGTGGTGACGCGACATCCGTTGCAGCCCTTCGACATTCGCGACTTCGCGGCGGACCGGCCGTTCAGCTTCGACACCGTCGCCCTCGCGGGCGCCCGCGCGGCCACCGCCCCCGTACAACCCGAACGCGCCTTCCTGCCCGGCCCGCTCGCCGCGCCCGCGCGCGCGGATGTCGAACTGGCCGAACTGGTCTCGTTCGCCGAACATCCCGTGCGCGCGTTCCTCTGGCAGCGGCTCGGCATCCGCGTGCCCGAGGAAGAGGAGGAGATCGACGAGCGGCTGCCCATCGAACTCGACGGCCTCACCAAATGGAATATGGGCGAGCGCATGCTGTCGGCGCGGCTCAACGGCGCGGATCCGGCGGCGCTGCGGGCGGCCGAGTGGCGGCGCGGCACCCTGCCCCCGTTCGGACTCGGCGCGGCGGTGCTCGGCGAGGTCGAGGACACCGTGGACCGGCTGGTCCGGGTGGCGCGCCCGATCCACGAGATCCCCGCCCGCACGGTCGATGTGCTGGTCGATCTCGGCGACGGCCGGCTGCTCAGCGGCACCGTCCCCGACGTGCACGACGACGCGGTGGTGCGCACCACCTTCTCCCGCCTCGCCCCCAAACACCGCCTCGCCGCGTGGGTGCGCCTGCTGGCCCTGGCCGCCACCGAACGCGACCGGAGCTGGCGCGCGCTCACCATCGGCCGCGGGCGCTTCCACCGCCCGGCCTGGCGTTCCACCCTCACCGCCCCGAATGCCGCGGCGGCGCAGGCGATCCTGCGCGAACTGGCCGATCTGCGCGACGAGGGCCTGACCGAACCGCTGCCGATCACCCCCACCGCGTCGGCGGTGTACGCGGAGCGCCGCTGCCAGGGCGCGAGCGTCGAGGACGCCCGCCTCGCCGCCGAACAGGAATTCCTCGGCGGCCCCAACGGCCCCAAACCCTTCGGCGACCACACCGACCGCTACCTGCGCTACGTCTGGGGGCCCGCCCCCCGCCTCGACCAGTTCGACGCGCCGCTGACCGCGCCCGACCCGCACGGCGAGACCACCCGCTTCGCCGCCCTGGCCCGCCGGGTCTGGAATCCCTTGCTGGCCAACGAGTCCCAGGGGGCGCCGTGACCGAGGAACTGTTCTCCGTCGGCGATATCGAGGCGCCCCGTCCCCGCCGTCGCCCGGCCCATCGCCACCCCGTCCCCAAACCGGAGACGGTGGAACTGTTCCCGGTGGCCGAGGAACCGGCGCCGAGCGGTGCCACGTTCGAACTGTGCGGCGAACTGCCCACCGGCACAACGGTTCTGGAGGCCAGCGCGGGCACCGGCAAGACCTACGCCATCGTCGGGCTCGCCGTGCGGTTCGTCGCCGAGGCGGGGATCGACATCTCCGAACTGCTGCTGGTGACGTTCAGCCGGGCCGCCACCCAGGAACTGCGGGAACGGACCCGCGACCGGTTCGTGGCAGTCGCGGCGGGGCTGGCCGACCCGGACGCCGCGCGCGGCAGCGCCGACGAGCTGATCCGGCATCTCGCGCAGGGGGATTCGGACCGGGTGGCCCGGCGACGCGCCCGGTTGATGGCCGCGCTGTCGGACTTCGACTCCGGGACCATCGTGACCACGCACAGCTTCTGCCAGCGCATGCTCGACGAACTGGGGCTGGCGGGGGAGCACGATCCCGGGGTGCGGCTCGTGGACGGGATCGAGGATCTCGTGGCGAACGTGGTGGAGGATCTGTACCTGGTCCGCTACGCGCGCGGCGGGGCCCCGTTCACGGTGAAGGAGGCGCATCAGCTGGCGACCGCGGCCGTGGGGGATCGGCACGCGCGGCTGGTGCCCGACGAGGAGATCGGGGACCATCCGGCCTCGGAGCGAGTGGCGTTCGCCACCGCGGTGCGCGCGGAAACCGAACGGCGCAAACGGCTTTCGGGCATCCGCGACTTCGACGATCTGCTGGTGCTGCTGCACGACGTGCTCGCCGATCCGGCGCACGGCGACCGCGCCTGCCGCCGCATCCGCGACCGCTACCGGGTGGCGCTGGTCGACGAGTTCCAGGACACCGACCCGCTGCAATGGGACATCCTGCGCCGCGCCTTCCACGGCCACACCACCCTCGTCCTGGTCGGCGACCCCAAACAGGCCATCTACGCCTTCCGCGGCGCGGAGGTGCTCAGCTATCTCGACGCCGTCGCGCACGCCGACGCCCGCCGCGAACTGACCACCAACCGGCGCAGCGACGCCGGACTGCTCACCGCCCTCGAGCACGTCATGGGCGGTGCGGCGCTGGGGCACAAGGAGATCGCCGTCCACCCGGTGCACGCCGTCCGCCCGGCGACCCGGCTGCACGGCCCGGAACCCACGATTCCCCTGCGGCTCAGATACTTTCGCCGTAGCGGCGCCGGGCCGCTCAACGGCGCGGGCTTCCCCACGGTCGGGCGGCAGCGGTCGCGCGTCGCCGAGGACCTGGCCGCCGAGATCGTCCGCCTGCTCGACTCCGGCACCCGCATCGACGACCGTCCGCTGGGCCCCGGCGATATCGCGGTCCTGGTCCGCACCCGCTCCCAGATCGATGTCGTGCGCGCGGCCCTGGACGGCGTCGGCGTGGCCTCGGTGCTGGCGGGCGGCGCGAGCGTCTTCGCCACCCGCAGCGCCACCGACTGGCTGTGGCTGCTGCGCGCCCTCGAACAGCCCCATCGCGCCGACCGCGTCCGCCTGGCCGCGGGCACCCCGCTGCTCGGGCTGGCCGCCGACGAGATCGACGGCGGCGGAGCCGATCTCGTCGGCCGGCTCAGCGCCCAGTTGCGCGACGCGGCCCGGCTGTTCACCCGCGCGGGCTTCGCCGCCGTCTACGAGAAGCTCGCCGCCGAAACACGTTTGGCGCCGCGGCTGCTGGCCGTCGCGGGCGGCGAACGCCGCCTCACCGACCTGCGGCACATCGCCCAGCTGCTCGACCGCGTCGCGTTGCGCGAATCGCTGGGACTGACCGCCCTCACCCGCTGGCTCGCCGATCGGGTGCGCGACCCCGCCTCAGGGGCCGTCGCCGACCGCAGCCGCCGCCTCGATCGCGACGCGGCCGCCGTGCAGATCGCGACCGTGCACGCCAGCAAGGGCCTGGAATTCCCGGTGGTCTACCTGCCGTTCGCGTGGGACAGCGCCAAGAACCCCAACCCGGCGACGCTGCTGTTCCACGACGGCCCCGACCGCGCCCTGGACGTCGGCGGACCCGAGGCCCCCGGCTACGCCGACCGCAAACGCCGCTGCGAGACCGAGGAGGCGGGCGAGGAACTGCGCCTGCTGTACGTGGCGCTGACCCGCGCGCAATGCCAGGTCGTCGCCTGGTGGGCCCCCGCCTACGGCACCACCTTCGCGCCCCTGCACCGGATGATCCTGGGCCGTTCGCCCGGCGCGGCCGAGGTGCCGGGCCGGGTCGAGGTGCCGCTGGACGACATTGTGGCCGAACAGCTCTCGGACTGGGCGGCCGCCGCGCACGGCGTGGTCGCGGTCGAACAGGTCCGTACGATCCCGCCCGTGCGGCCGCGCTGGGACCGCGAACAGGCCGAGGTCGGCGCGCTGGCCGCGGCCGTGTTCGACCGGGCGATCGATCACGACTGGCGGCGCACCTCCTACTCCGCGCTCACCGCCGCCGCCCACGACATCCACCCCCGCGAGGCCGACGAAACCCCCGGCGGCTCCGACGAACCCGCCGCCCCCGCCGCCGACACCCTCGACATCCCCGAGTTCGCCGGTGCCGCACCGTCGTTGATGAACGCCCTGCCCTACGGCGCGGACTTCGGCACCCTCGTGCACGGCGTCCTCGAGCACGTGAACACCGACGCCCCCGACCTCGCCGCCGAGGTCCGCGCCCGCTGCGACCACGCCGTGGCCGAACTCCTCGCCGACATCGACACCGAGATCCTGAGCTCCGCCCTGCTCGCCGTCCTGCACACCCCACTGGGCGTGGGCCGCCTCGCCGACATCGCCACGCGCGACCGCCTCAACGAACTCGATTTCGAACTCCCCCTCGCGGGCGGCGACACCCCCACCGCCGAGCGAATCACATTGCGCCGCATCGCCGATCTGCTGGCCGCCCACCTCGCCCCCGGCGACCCCTTCGCCGACTACGCCCGCCGCCTCGCCACCCTCGACGACGTCCCGCTGCGCGGGTATCTCACCGGCAGCATCGACGCTGTGCTCCGGGTCGACGGCCCCCGGTTCGTCGTCGTCGACTACAAGACCAACCGTCTCGGCACCGGCGACCTCACCGTCGCCCACTACACCCGGGACCGCATGGCCGAGGAGATGATGCGCTCCCACTACCCGTTGCAGGCCATCCTCTATTCCGTTGCCCTGCATCGTTTCCTGCGCTGGCGACTGCCCGCCTACGACCCCGCCCGCCACCTCGGCGGCATCCGCTACCTGTTCGTGCGCGGCATGATCGGCCCCGAAACCCCGCCCGGCTGCGGCGTTTTCGACTGGGACCCGCCCGTCGCCCTCATCGAGGAGTTGTCGGAGCTGCTGGCGGGTCGGGTGACGCGATGACCGCCATCCAGTTGGCGCAGCGGGCCTCGGGGCTGTTGCGGGTGTTCAACGCGGCCGGGGTGTTGTCGGCCGCCGATGTGCACGTCGCGGTGCGGCTCGGGCGGCTGGGGCGGGAGGAGCGGGAGACGGTGCTGCTGGCGGCGGCTCTGGCGGTGCGGGCAGTGCGGTCGGGGTCGGTGTGCCTGGAGCTGCCGCGCATGCGCGAGATCGGCGTGGACGGGGAGGGATTCGACGCCGACGATCCCGACGCCATCGATCCCGCGACGCTGCCGTGGCCCGAGGTGGAGGACGTGCTCGCCGCCCTGCGGACCAGTCCGCTCGTGCAGGGCGGTCCCGCCGGGCCGCTGCGCCCGTTGCGGCTGGTCGAACCCGGCGCCGGGGGCGCGCTGCTGTACCTGGACCGGTACTTCCGGCAGGAGCAGACCATTCGCGAGGCGCTCACCGCCCGCGCGACCGGGCATCCGCTCATCGACCCGGAAACCGTTCGGCGACAACTGGATCGATTGTTCCCCGACTCGCATCGCCCCGGCGAGCCGCCGGATCGGCAGCGCGTCGCCGCCGCGCTGGCCGCCACGCACTGGACCACCGTCGTGGCGGGCGGACCGGGCACCGGCAAGACCCACACCATCGCCCGCATCCTGGCCCTGCTCGTGGCCTTGCAGCGCGCGATCCCGGGCGCGCCCGCGCCCCGCATCGCGCTGGCCGCCCCGACCGGCAAGGCCGCGGCCCGGTTGCAGGAATCGGTCCGCGAACAGGCCGGGGATCTGGACCTGCCGGAGCTGACCGCCGCAACCCTGCACCGGCTGCTGGGCTGGCAGCGCGGCGGCGCGACCCGGTTCCGGCATCACGAGTTCAACCGGCTCCCGTACGACGTCATCGTCGTCGACGAGACCTCGATGGTGTCGCTCACCATGATGAGCCGCCTGCTGCCCGCCGTCCGGCCCGATACCCGGCTCGTCCTCGTGGGCGATCCCGATCAGCTCGCCTCCGTCGACGCGGGCGCGGTCCTGGCCGATCTGGTCGCGGGACCCGTTGTCGCGCAACCCAATCCGGTGCTGGACCGGATTCTCGGCGCGGAGGAGGACATCGCCCATCCCGACGCGCTGACCCGGCGCGAACGGGATCGACTGCGCGGCGGCATCATTCGCCTCACCCGGGGCCGCCGCTTCGGCGGCCGCATCGCCGACCTCGCGGTCGCCGTGCGCGCGGGCGACGCCGACACCGCCGTGGCCCTGCTCGCCGAGGGCGGCGACGACCTGGCGCTGTGCGATCCCGACGAGATCACCGACGTGCGCGCCGATGTCATCGATACCGCCCGCGCCGCGACCGCCGCCGCCGAACGCGGTGACGGGGCCGCCGCGCTGGCCGCCATGGAATCGCACCGCCTGCTGTGCGCGCACCGCCAGGGCCGCTACGGCGTCGAGCACTGGGACCGCCTCGCCGCGGGCTGGGTCGCGGGCGCTGGCATCGGCGCGGAAACTGCTGCCGCCCAATGGTTTCCGGGTCAGCCGCTGCTGGTCACCGCCAACGATCACGAGGCCCGCATCTACAACGGCGACACCGGCGTCATCGTGCGCGCCCCCGACGGCACGCTGCGCGCCGCCCTGCAACGCGGCAGCGAACCGTATCTCGTCCACCCCACCCAATTCCCCGGCGTCACAACGGTGTACGCCATGACCATCCATCGCAGCCAGGGCAGCCAGTACGGGACGGTCTCGGTGGTCCTGCCCGGGCCGGAATCGACCCTGCTCACCCGGGAGCTCCTCTATACCGCCATCACCCGCGCCCGGCATCGTGTCCGGATCATCGGCTCCGAGGAGGCGATCCGCGCCGGTATCGGGCGTCGGGTGCTGCGCGCGAGCGGGCTGCGGTCCTGACGCGAATCACTGTTCGCCGTCGAAGATTCCGGGCAGGGTCAGCGCCAGTTCCACATCCGCGCGGCGGCCGAGGGTGACCAGCACGCTGCGGATCATGGTCAGCCGGGCGGCCGCCAGCTCCTCGGGGCTCGGGTCGGTGATCGAGAGCCGGTAGACCACGAACTCGCACACCTGCAACGCCGTATCCAGATCCAGCGGCGTCGGGAGCGGACGCCCGAGCTCGGTGAGCTTCTTGCGCACCAACGCCCGGATGTCGTCGAACGCCTCCTCCCGGTAGGCCGAGACCGGCGACCCCGGATCGTGCAGTTCCGCGAACACAGGCCGCAACATGGGCCCGTGCCCGCGTGCCCAGTCCAGATAGGCGTCGATGATGCCGATACCCAGGCGCACCGGCTCGGGGGAACCCGCCAGGGCCGCGCCGATCCCCCCGACCAGCCCCTCGTTCGAGGCCGTGAGCAGCGCGTGCAACGGCTCCTCCGCGTTACCGAAGTAGCGGTAGAACGTGGGCCGGGAGATGCCCGCCCGCTCGATGATCCGCGCCACGCTCAACCCGCGCGACCCGTGTTCGGTGAACACCGCCGCCGCGGCCAGCACGATCCGCGCCCGCACCTCGTCGGCCTGCTCGGGCGTCTGCGGCGGTCGGCCCCGGCGCGGACTGTGAGAGGTGACCACCGTGTCGTCGGGCATCTGTGGTTCCTCCTCGACGGCTTGACAACACGCCTGTGACGCCTATTAATTTAACAGCAGTGTTAGGCTAACACCGATGTTCAATTAATTGGATGCCCAGGAAAGCGAGAGGGCCGACCTTTGACCACCGCCCCCGAAGTGGCCGCCGCGACATTGCCGTCCGCGCTGGTCGAGTCCCTGCTCGCGCACGCGGTCGCCGGGGACGCGCCCCCGGTCGAGATCTCCGCCCCCGCGACCGGCCGCACCCTCGTCGAGCTCCCGCAGTCCTCGCCCGCCGATATCGAGCGGGCCTTCGCCACCGCGCGGGCGGCCCAGCGCGAGTGGGCGCGGGTCCCGGTGCGCGAGCGGGTGGCCGTGCTGCGGCGCTTCCACGACCTGGTGCTCGCCGAACAGGACACGATCCTCGACATCGTGCAGCTCGAGACCGGCAAATCGCGCCCGCACGCCTTCGACGAGGTCGGCGACGTCGCGGTCAACACCCGCTACTACGCCGCGGTCGCGGAGAGGCTGCTGGCTCCCCGCTCGCCGCGCGGCGTGCTGCCGGTGCTGACCCGGGTGCAGGTGCGGCATCGGCCCAAGGGCGTGGTCGCGGTCATCTCGCCGTGGAACTATCCGCTCGCGCTGGCCGCCTCCGACGCCCTGCCCGCCCTGGTGGCCGGGAACGCCGTGGTCGCGCGGCCGGACAATCAGACCGCGCTGACCGCGCTGTGGGCCATCGACGTCGCCGAGCGCGCGGGCCTGCCGAAGGGGCTGTGGCAGGCGGTGCTCGGGCGCGGCTCGGTGATCGGCGGCGAGGTCATCGCCCGCGCCGACTACGTGGACTACACCGGGTCCAGCGCGACCGGCCGCACCATCGCCCGGCAGGCGGGGGAGCGGTTGATCGGCTACTCCCTCGAACTGGGCGGCAAGAATCCGCTGCTGGTGCTGTCGGACGCCGATGTGTCGGCGGCGGCGCGCATCGCGGTCCGGGCCTGTTTCGCCTCGGCCGGGCAGTTGTGCGAATCGATCGAGCGAATCTATGTGCACGACAGCGTCTACGACCGGTTCGTGCGCGAATTCGTCACCCGCACACGGGCTTTGCGGCTCGGTTCGACCCTGGACTACTCCTACGAGATGGGGTCGCTGACCTTCCCGCGGCAGCTCGACACCGTGCGCGCGCACGTCGAGGACGCGGTGGCGAAGGGCGCGACCGTGCTCGCCGGGGGCCGCCCGCGCCCCGATCTCGGACCCTATTTCTACGAGCCGACCGTGCTCGAGGGCGTGCGCGCGGGCATGACCGTGCACCGCGAGGAGACCTTCGGCCCGGTGGTGTCGGTGTACCGGGTGCACAGCGACGACGAGGCCGTCGAACAGGCCAATGACAGCGCCTACGGGCTCAATGCCAGTGTGTGGAGCCGGGATACGGCTCGCGCCCGGGAGATCGCGGCGCGGATCCGGGCCGGTTCGGTCAACGTGAACGAGGGCTTCATCGCCGCGTGGGGCAGCGTGGCCGCGCCCTCGGGCGGGCTCGGCATCTCCGGCAACGGCCGCCGTCACGGGCCCGAGGGGCTGCTCAAATACGTCGACACCCAGACCATCGCCGTGCAGCGGGCGGTGCCGATCGCGCCGCTGCCCGGCATGTCGGAGGCGTTGTGGGCGAAGACGATGACACTGTACTTCGGCGCGATGAAGGCGTTGCGGCAGAAATGACCGGGAAGGATTCGGATATGGAGTCGGTAGCCGGGCGGACGGTGCTGGTCACCGGCGCGGCCATGGGTCTGGGCAAGTCGTTCGCCGAACGCGCCGTGCGCGAGGGCGCCTCCGACGTCGTGCTGTGGGACGTCAACGAGCAGGCGCTGAAGGAGACCGCCGCCGAGCTGACCGCGTTGGGCCGCACCACGATTCACTCCGCGGTGGTCGACGTGTCCGATCGCGACGCCATCGCCGAGGCCGCCGCCGCGGCCCGCGCCGCCGTCGGCGTGCTGGACGTGCTGATCAACAACGCGGGCATCGTGCGGGGCAACCGGTACTTCTGGGAGACCACCGAGCGCGCCGACATCGACAAGACCGTCGCGATCAACTCGCTCGCGCCGATGTACATCACGCTCGAGTTCCTGCCGGACATGGTGGCCCGGCGCGCCCCGGCCCGGGTGCTCAATATCGCGTCCTCGGCGGCCCTGGTGTCCAACCCGCGCATGAGCGTCTACGCGGCCTCCAAGTGGGCGGCCCTGGGCTGGTCGGACTCGGTGCGGCTCGAGCTCGAACAGTCCGGCAACGGGCATGTGAAGGTCACCACGTTCTGCCCGACCTACATCGATACCGGAATGTTCAAGGGCGCCAAGGGTTTCTGGTTCACCCCGATCATCGCCCAGGACGACGCGGTGGAGACGGCCTGGTCGGGAATGAAGAAGGGCAGGCCACTGGTGGTCATGCCGTGGACGTCGCGGATGAACCGGGCGATCACCGGACTGCTACCGCTGAAGGTGCGCGACTTCTATCTCAACCTCGTCGGCGTCTACCACTCGATGGACGACTTCACCGGTCGGTAGGAGCGGCACTTTCGAAAGTGGTGCCGAAGTTTCGATAATGTTATATGGTTTCGTATGGTGCTACGGTGATCGTATGGCGAAGAGCGGCGGTACGACCCGCACGGACGGCATCTACCAGGCCATGCGCGCCGATATCCTCGGCGGCCGTCTGGTTCCCGGGTCGCGGCTGAAGTTCCCGGAGCTGTCGGAGCGGTACAAGGTCAGCGTGGGCGCGACCCGCGAGGCGTTGACCCGGCTGGCGGCCGAGGGGCTCGTGACCGCCAAGGCGCACCAGGGGTATCTGGTGCGCTCGCTCTCGCACGAGGATCTCGCGGATCTGACGCAGGCGCGGGTGGAGGTCGAGTCGCTGGTGCTGAAGCTGTCCGTGCTCGACGGTGATGTGCGCTGGGAAGCGGACGCCATTGCGGCGCACCACTTCCTGGAGCGCACCACCTACCGCGATCCCGCCGACCCCGCCCACCCGACCGACGAGTGGTCGGCGGCGCATCGGGCCTTCCACCGGGCCCTGCTGGCCGGATGCCGCAACCGGCGGCTGCTGGACACCGCGCTGGCCCTGCGTCAGGAGGCCGAACTGTATCTGCAATGGTCGGTGTCGTTCGGCAACGAGCCCGATCGCGACCTGCCTGGCGAGCATCGCGCCCTGCTCGCGGCCGCGGTCGCCCGGGACGCGGTCCGCGCGCAGGAGCTGCTGCGCGATCACATCGCGCACACCGCGCAGTTGTTGATCAGTTGCGCACCGGACGAACCGAATTCGGCGGCGGCCGATCTCGGGTAGCCGCACCGGTCAGCGCAGCCGGTCCCGCAGCTGATCGATGAGGTCGGCGAGTTCGGCGGCGTCGTGGGCGGCGCCGAACAGGTAGAAGTCCGGCCGGATGATCGCGGCGACGTGCCGGTGTTCGCGCATGTGCGGGAGGTAGCCGTTGTCGGCGTCGGCGTAGCCGTGGTCGGCCGGTTCGGGGGTCAGCTCGATCACCGTCGCATCGATCTCGTCGAGGAACCGGCGATGCTCGGGCGTGAGCAGGTCCGTGGCGGGTCCGTCGACCAAGACGGTGAATCCGAATCCGGTGAACGTGTCGAGCAACGCGGTCGTGCCGTCGCGGCATAGGCGGTACTGCGGGGTGAGGTGACCGACGGACGGCGCTGTTCGCCCGTCCGGAAGCCGTTGCAGCACACCGTCTCCCAGGACGGGCGGCGCTCCGGCGGGCAGTACCCGCGCCGGATCCGCCCCGCCCGCGATCATGCGTCGATCCCGTTGCGCCGCGACGTCCTCGTCGAGGACGCAGATGACCTCGCCCAGCGCGATGGACATGTCGATCGCGTGGCGCACGTGCGCGCCGCGTTCGGTGCCGTAGGTGTCGAGCAGCGCGGCACTCGCGGTGCCACGCAACACCAGATCCAGCTTCCAGGCCAGATTCAGCGCGTCGCGCAGGCCCGAGCACATGCCCTGCCCCGCGAACGGCGGCATGAGATGGGCGGCGTCTCCGGCCAGCAGGAGCCGACCGGAGCGCCAGGTGTCGACCCAGCGGGCCTGGAAGGTGTAGACGGTGTGCCGTTCGATGGTCGTATTGCCGGGATGGCGGCCCCACGGTTCGAGCAGCCGCCACGCCGTGTCCACGGTGTCGAGTTCGGCGATGGTCTCGCCGGGCAGCCGCATGAATTCCCAACGGCGCCTACCGGGTCCGCCCGACACGATGGTGGTGGGCCGGGCGGGGTCGCACAGCTGCCAGTTCATCGGGGACCAGGTCCGCCGCTCGTGCGGGACGGTGTCGACGATGAGCCAGTCGAAGAAGAAGCCGAGATCGGTGGTGGCGGCGGGCATATGGCGGCGCACGAGGCTGTTGGCCCCGTCGGCCCCGATCACCCAGCGAGCGGCGACGTGCGCGCCGTCGGTGGTGGTGAGTTCGACGTGGTCGGGGTGTTCGGTCAGGTCGCCGACCTCGGCTCCGCGCCGCACGGTCACCGTGGGCAGGGCCTCGGCCGCCTTGGCCAGCACCCGCTCGAGCTCGGGCTGGGAGAAGAAATTCGCTGTCGGCCAACCACTTTCGCCGATGCCGCTCCAGTCGATGCGGACCAGGGGGGCGCCGTCGCGATTGCGCCACTCGTAGAAGTCCGGCACCGGATCGGTGATGGCCATGACCTCGTCGGACACCCCGGCCGCCTGGAAGACGCGCCCGATCTCGTGATCGAAATGCACCGCGCGCGGCTTGTCGTAGGGCTGCGGCCAGCGCTCGAGGACCAGCACATCGTGTCCGCGGCGGCCGAGCAGAATCGCCAGCAGCTGCCCGACGGGACCGAATCCGACAATGGCCACGTCGTGAATCTTGTTCGCTGTCACCGTATCTCCCCGCTACCCGGCGTGGTGCGCGCCGGTCATCAGCGCGGCGAGGTCTTCGGGATGCAGGAACGACGGCGGGGGTGGCGGCCCCCAGTTGAACAGACCGCGCGCACCCTCGAGCGCCTCCGGGGTCCAGAGCTGGTCGTCGACAATGCAATCCATATCGGAGTAGTACTCGGAGAAGTTGCCCGCCGGATCCTTCAGATACCAGAAGAAGTTGGAACCGGCGTGGTGGCGGCCGAGTCCCCAGACATGGCGCTCCGGATTACCCGCGAGCATGGCGGTGGCGCCGCGGCCGACCTCATCGATGTCGTCGACCTGCCAGGAGGTGTGGTGCAGGAAATTCACCGGGGCCCGCAACACCAGGACGTTGTGATGGTCGGTGGAACAGCGCAGGAACGCGCCGTGACCGACGATCTCGTCGGAGAGCTTGAAACCCAGTCCCTCGGTGAAGAATCGGCGGGTCGCGTCGAGATCCACGGTGCCCACCACGGCGTGCCCGAGTTTGCGCGGACGCACCGGGCCGGTGCGCAGGATGCCCGGGGCTCGCACGTCTCGGCGTTCCACCCGGCCGGGGCCGTTGTAGCTCATGGACGGCGCGGTGGGTTGGTGGATGCGGTCGGCGACGCGCACGACCGCGCGGAACCCCGCGATCGGCTCGTGGGCCGCGACGGCGTCGGCGGTGCGGATCACCGGGACATCGAGCGCGGTCAGCCGGGCCTGCACCGCGTCGAGATCGTCGGGATCGTCCGCGCCGACCACAATTTCGACCAGTCGCCGGGACGGCGCGGAGACCACCCGGAGCTGATTGCCGCCGTCGGTGGTCGCCAGCCAGCCGTCGGCGGCGGGGGAGAGCCCGAATTCGGTGTAGTAGTCGCGCGTCGCGGTCGGGTCGGGCACCCCGATCGTGACCGAGGACAGTCGGTGCAGCGCCATTGCGGCTCCTCCTCGAAACTCTGTGTGGGACTCAGTGATCGGTGACCATGAGGTGGCGCATCTCCCCGATGCCGCGGACATAGCTGACGAGTTCGTCGCCGGGGGAGAGGAAGCGCTGCGGGGTGCGGCCGATGCCGACGCCCTCGGGGGTGCCGGTGAAGAGGACGTCGCCGGGCAGCAAGGGGGTGATCGCCGAGAGCCGGGCGATGAGTTCGGGGACCGGGAAGATCATGTCCGCGGTCTTGCCCTTCTGCATCTGCTCGCCGTTGACCAGGCAGCCCAGTTCGAGATCGTCCGGGTCGTCGAACTCGTCGGGCGTGACCAGCAGCGGGCCGATCGGGCCGAAGCCGGGGAACGACTTGCCCATGCTGAACTGCGGGGCCGGACCGACCCGCTGCCGGTCACGCTCGGAAAGGTCCTGTCCCACAGCGAGTCCGGCGACATGGCCCCACGCGTGCTCCGCCGCGATGCGGTGACCGCCGCGACCGATCACCACGACCAGTTCGACCTCCCAATCCACATGGCCCGGCGGCAGGACGACCGTGCCGTAGGGCTTGCCCAGCGAGGTCGCGAACTTGGTGAAGACCGGCGGCTCCTCGGGCACCGCGAAATTCGATTCGGCCGCGTGATCGGCGTAGTTCAGCCCGATGGCGAAGATCTGGCGGGGCCGCGGCGCCGGATTCCCGAAGTCCTCCGGGGCGATGTCGGCGAGCGGTGTGCCCGGGGAGTCCAGCAGAGTCGAGGCCAGGGAACGTAATTCGTCCCATCGCTCGTACGCGTCCTGGACCCGCGCGCCGAACGTGCCCGCGCTGGCTCGCTCGACATCGACCGCCACGTCGGAGGGGGTGATGAGGGTGAGACGGTCGGAGATGTTGGCGAAGCGCACGATGCGTACTCCCGGAGTGAGGGCCGGGTCGGACCCGGTGTGTTGTGGAACACTTTCGAAAGTAGCGGTGCAGTTTCGATAAAACAAGGGGCTTTCGTAATGTGAACGCCCCGACCCCCTCCGAGTCCGGGCGGTCGTGTCAGGGCAGCTCGTCGCCCGGCGCGACGTCGATCGCGGTCCGGTAGACCATCGGGCGCGCAGTGACATCGAGGTCGGGGTCCTCGATCAACCGTCGAATCGATTGCTGCCATTCCGGATTCGTCCGGGCCGCGTCCAGCGCTGTGCCGCTCTGCCATTCGGCCACGTTGACGAAGGTCAGCTCGGCCTTGTCGCTGACGGCTTGCAGCATCCGGGCCCGGATGAACCCCGGCGCGGACGCCATCAAGCGCGCGTTGTCCTTCCAGCGGCTCAGGAACCGATCCTGCTGCGACATGGGCACCGAGAAGGCGTTGATCAGGGTGACGGGCTGGTCGGTGGCGGCGACGGTATGTCCGGTAGGCAGAGTCATATTGTCATGTTAGATGACAATCTCGCTGAGTTGCTATCGTTGATTCGTGCCGAACCAGCCCCTGGACGATCGAGGCGTCTTCCTGTTGTCCCAGATCGGTCATCACGTCTCGCTCCGATTCACGGCGCGGCTCGCCTCGCTCGGGCTGGAGCCCGCCCACTTCGGCATCCTCACCCACCTCGCGAACGCCGACGGCCGCAGCCAGCAGGAACTCGCGGACGCGTTGAACGTCCACCGCAACGCGATGGTCGGCCTCATCGACGAATTGGAGGACCTCCGGCTGGTGCGGCGCTACCCGCATCCGGACGATCGCCGCGCCCACGCGGTCCACCTGACCGACCTCGCCCACGACCTGCTCCCCGCGGCCACCGCCGAGGCCGACGCCGTCGAGGAGGAGATCCTCGCGCCCCTCGACGCCGACGAACGCGCCCAACTGATCCGGCTGCTGCGCCGCGCGTCCGCGCACGCCGGGCTACCGCCCGGCGTGCATCCCGGCTTGCAACGACGGCGCCGCGCCCCGCGCACGACCTCGAACTCCGGCGAGCGCGTCGTCCTCGATCGTCCCCGTGCCCAATCCTGAAGGCCGCGAATGCGACCCGCCCGGCAACCCCATTAACGTCCGTCGCGACCGGTCCGATATGCCCTTCGCACGACTACGGAGGGTGGAAACCGGGCATGGGCCTGATGGATATGATTCGCGGCGAGTTCGTCGACATCATCGAGTGGCTCGATGACACGAACACGACGCTGGCGTGGCGCTTCCCGCGGCACGAGAACGAGATCAAGAACGGCGCCGAGCTGATCGTGCGCGAGGGTCAGCGGGCGATGTTCGTCTACCGCGGGCAGCTCGCCGATCAGTACGAGCCGGGGCATTACACGCTCACCAGCGAGAACATGCCCCTGATGTCGACGCTGCAGGGTTGGAAGTACGGGTTCGACAGCCCGTTCCGGTCCGAGGTGTACTACATCAACACCCGGCCGGTGACCGATGTGCGGTGGGGGACACCGCAACCGGTCACGGTGCGCGACCCCGACTTCCGCATGGTTCAGGTCCGGGCCAACGGGACCTCGATCGTGCGGGTCGTCGATCCCGCGGTGTTCCTGCGGCAGGTGATCGGCACCGAGAGCGTCGTGGACACCGAGCAGATCGTGGACCTGCTGCGCCGCAATATCGCGCTGGCGTTCTCGGATATGGTGCTCGCCTCCGGGCTCGGGGCCATCGATCTGCAAGGCCGTCAGGTCGAATTGTCCGAGCGGCTGCGCGAATTCGTGGCCCAGCGGGTGCAGTCGTTCGGCCTGGGCGTGGACGCGGTCACCATGACCATCTCCCTGCCCGAGGAGATCCAGCAGGCCATGACCCGCGGCGTCGCCCGCGGTGTCGAGGCGGGCGGCTTCCTCAGCAATGTCGGCGATCTCAACCGGTATCAGCAGGCCCAGGCCGCCGACGCCATGCTCGCCGCGGCCGAGAACCCCAACGGCGGCGGCGCATTCGGCGCCGCCCTGCAAGCGGGCATGGGTGTCGCCCTCGGCGGTCAGATGGCCGGATCCTTCACCGCCCCGCAACCGGCTCCCGCCGCCGCACCCCCACCCCTGCCCACCCAGGCCCAGTTCCACATCGAACTGAACGGCCAAGCCGCGGGCCCCTTCTCGACCGACCAGCTCCGCCAGTACGCCACCACGGGCCAACTCACCCCCCACACCAACGTCTGGACCACCGGCATGCCCGCCTGGGCCGCCGCCAACACCATCCCGACCCTCCAGTCCCTCTTCAGCACCCCGCCCCCACTCCCCACCACCCCACCCCCGGCCGAGTAGACAGGCCCGCCATTGAACAACCCCGAACCCGACCGCGCGCAGCGGCCGGGCAACCCAGGCACGCCACAAACCGCCCCGACCGCGCCCGCCGCTCGGCCCTCGGGGCCGCCGCCCCTGCCGGGCCGGGAGCCCGTCCCGCCCGCCACGCCGTTCCCGACACCGCCTCCGCTGCCAGGCAGGGGTCCCAACCCGTCCGGGCCGACGTCGAATCGCGCTCCCGCGCAACCTGATACGCGGGTCCCGGCGGGTGGTCGAGTTCCGTCCCGGGGTGCGTCGGTTCCGCCGCCATTGCCGGGACGCGGCCCCGTACGGCCCGTGGCCCCGCCGCCACTTCCCGGTGCTCCCGTCCCTCCGCCGTTGCCGGGACGTGGACCCGTACCGCCCGTGGCCCCGCCGCCGCTGCCCGGCGCTCCCGTACCTCCGCCGTTGCCGAATGCCCTTGCGGCCGTGGCGGGTTCGATCGCCCTCGGCGCGGCGGGAGTGGATGGTGCGGAACAGGTGCGGGGGGAGGTGCGGGAGCGGGGGCCGGTGGATCGGGCGATGCTGCACCGGACCGAGGGGACTCGAACGTATCCGTGTGGCGCCTGTGGGGGACAGCTGAACTTCGATATCGCCAGTCAGAAACTGCGGTGTCCCAGTTGCGGGGTGTACGAGGAGATTCATGCCGCGCGCGAGGCTGTGGTGGCGCGGGATCTGGTGGAGGAGATGGGGAGGTTGCGGGCCCGGCAGGAGAGTGCGTCGGGGCCGGTGATCACGGGGGAGTGGGAGGTCAAGTGCCAGAGCTGCGGGGGTGAGACGGCGTTCGTCGGGACGTTGACCGCCACCCGGTGTCCCTACTGCGCCACCCCGGTGCAGCGCGACGACGTGCACAACGCGCCCGCGCGATTGCCGGTGGACGGCGTGGTGCCGTTCCGGGTGGACGAGAAGCGGGCGCGGGAGCTGGTCGAGAAGTGGGTCGCGGGACGATGGTTCGCGCCCAACGACTTCAAGAAGTACAAGCGGACCGGGTCGTTCGCGCCCGTGTATCACGCCTACTTCACCTACGACGCGCAGACCTACAGCTGGTACGAGGGCGAACGCGGCATCGAGTACACCGAGAGCTACCGCGACGACGACGGCAACACCCGGACGGTCACCCGCGTGCGGTGGTATCCGGTGGCCGGTGAGGTCGCCCGGGATTTCGTCGACGTCCCGGTGCTCGCCAACGACACCGTCGACCGATCGCGCATCAAGGCGCTGGAGCCGTGGCCGGTCGCCGACGCCACCGGCTATTCGCCGGAATACCTTGCCGGACATCTGGCCCGGACCTACGACCGCGACGTCGAGGAGCTGCTGCCCGAGGCCCAGGCGACCATGACCGAGGTCATCGAGGACACCGTCCGCGCCGACATCGGCGGCGACCAGCAGCGCATCCACTCCCTGCGCTCGAACTGGAACGCCTTGGCGTACAAGCACCTCCTGCTGCCGATCTGGCTGCTCACGGTGATCTACGCCGACAAGCCCTTCCAGGTCTACATCAACGGCCTCACCGGAGAGGTCTCCGGCGCCCGCCCCTGGAGCAAGATCAAGATCGCGTTCGCGATCGCCGCCGCTGTCCTGGCCGTGATCCTCGCCCTGGTGATCTACTCGGCCCTGCACCGTCACGGCGCACACCACACCAGCGTGCGCACTCCACCCAGTCGACGGAGGTAAGGCGTGATCACCGATCACTGTGGCGCACTTGGCAATATGAAGACCCGACCCCTGGAGGTGACCCCGTGATCCTCGCCCTGATCCTCCTGGCCGTCCTGATCATGGCCGCCGGAGCGATAGCCATCGTCGTCGTCATCGCCCGCCACCAGCACCGCCGCATGGAACTCGACAACGAGCTGATCCCCGGCGTCCCCACCCGAGCCCCCGCCGACTGGTCACGCTCCCACGACCCGGCCCCCCGCCTGCACCGCCGCCTCCGCGACGCCATGCGCACCCTCCACTCCGCCCCCGCCTACCCCACCGCCGCCAGCGTCGACCTACGCACCAGCCTCGAACAATCCGCCCTCGCCCTCGACGACCACCTCTCGGCCCTCGCCAACCTCCCACCCGCCCACAGCGCCTCCCACCTCGCCGAAGCCACCCGAGCGGTCGAAGCCATAGAACAAGCCGTCACCGACTACGCCACCGCCACAACCAAACCCGACCTCACCGCCCTCCGAGCCAGCCTCCCCGAAATCCAGATCCCCCCGAAAACCAGTGGAGCCGGGCCATAACACTGCGGTTGTATGGCGACTACCCCGGCCGCCGCGCGGCCCGCGAACCCGGATCCCCGAGGAGCCGACAATGCCGATCGCCACACTGCGAGGCGTGACCCTGGACTGCGCCGACCCCCGCGCTCTGGCCCGGTTCTACCAAGAGCTGACCGGCATGCGGCTCGGCTACAGCGCCGACGAATTCGTGGCCCTGACCGATGGTTCCGGCTGCGACCTGGGCTTCCAACAGGTCGACGGATACCGGAGCCCGCGCTGGCCCGGTCAGGATGTACCGCAGCAGGCGCACCTGGACCTCCGAGTCCAGGACCTCGACGCCGCCGAGAAGCTCGCGCTGGAACTCGGCGCGATCAGACCGGACCACCAGCCGGGCGGCGACCGATGGCGGGTGCTGCTGGATCCGGCCGGTCACCCGTTCTGTCTGGTCCCCGACTGACCGTGGGAGTCCGGCGGTGCTCTTCCCGAGAGTGCGCCTGTTCAGGGTCAGAGGGTTGCGGTGACGATGGTGGCGGTTTCGGAGTGGGTGATGTGGGGGGTGAGGGTGTGGGCGGCGAGGATCTGGGCCGCGGAAGGGGCTTGGGTGGTGCTGGTTTCGACGAAGAGGTGGCCTCGGGGGGAGAGCCAGGGGCGGGCGGAGGCGGCTACTCGGCGCAGGATGTCCAGGCCGTCGGGGCCGCCGTCGAGGGCGGTGCGGGGTTCGTGGTCGCGGGCCTCGGGGGGCAGGTGGGCGACTTCGGCGGTGGGGACGTAGGGGGTGTTGGCGAGGAGGAGGTCCACTCGGCCCGCCAAGGTGGTGGGGAGGGGGGTGAAGAGGTCGCCCTCGAAGACGGATGTGGTGATATCCGCGAGGTTGGCGCGGGCGCAGGCGACGGCGGTGGGGTCGATATCGCTCGCGGTGAGTTCGACCGTGGCGCCCGCGGCGGTGAGTTCCGTGGCGACGGCGAGGCCGAGAGCGCCTGTGCCGCAGCACAAGTCGAGGACGACCACATGGGAGAGTCCGGCAGCCAGCGCGACGGCGCGATCGACCAGGAACTCCGTCCGCCGCCGCGGCACGAACACCCCGGGCGCCACCCGCACCCGCAACCCGTGGAACTCCGCCCACCCCAGCACATACTCCAGCGGAACCCCGGAAACCCGCTGCGCCACAAGGTCTTCCAACTCCCCCGGCGAGGAGGCCGCCCCCGCCAGCAACTCCGCCTCCTCCTCCGCGAAAACGCAACCGGCCGCCCGCAACCGGGCGGCCAGCGCGTCGATATCCATTGCGATCACCGGCTCATTCTCCGGACCCTCGCCCACCGAGCCAAGCGGTTATCGCTCCGACGGCAACAGAAACGTCCGCGTCGCATCGAGATAAATCCCCCGCTGCCCCGCCCGATTCGGCGGCGGCAACTGCGACACCAACTGATCCAACGACGTCATCGCCCCCACCACCCGGGTCCCCGCCACCATGAAGTCCGCCACCGCCCGCCGAATGTGATTCGGCGAGGTCACCACCACCGCGCTCGTCGCCCCGGCGTCGCGCAGCAGCCGCGTGCTGTACAGCGCGTTCTGCACCGTCGACCCCGCCCGATCCTCGACCAGCACCCGATCGGCCGGAATGCCGTGCGCCACAAGCCAACCCGCCATCGCCGCGCCCTCGGCGACCCCGTTCTGCGGGTTGCCGCCGGTCACCACGATCGGGGCCCACGGCGCGGCGATCGCCTGGATCCACGCCGCGCTGAGCCGGTTGACCAGCTCCGGCCGCATCGTGCCGTCCGGCAGCAGACCGTAGCCCAGGACCGCGATGCCGGTGCCCGGTCCGATGAGCGCGGGCAGCGGATTGGGCAGCGTGCCGACCGCGGCGCCGATGGCGCCCAACACGTTTCGCGTACCCTGAGCCAGTCCGGCGTCCACGGCGTTGAGGCGGCTCAGGGCCAGTTCGCGGGTGATCAGATCGCCGGTGTAGTCCGACCAGATGGCCTGCAACGCCAGGGCCTGCGCGTCGTCGGGATGTTCGAGCAGCAGCTGGGCCAGATCGGCCAGCCCGGCCGACTCGTTGCCGTTGAGGAAGTTGGTCTGGGCCGAATTGTAGAGCGGCATATCCGGTTCGGCGGTCGCCGCGGGAGCCAGGGGCCCGGCGGCGACGAGGGCCGCGGCCGAGGCCGCGAGCAGATATTTCATGCGCCATGCGATCTTCACAGCAGTCGACACCTTTCCCGCAGACGGGTTCGTACGTGTTGCTGAAAATTGGCTCGGGAATGATCGAACCCACGATACGACCGACCGGCGTGCCGATCCAGGATTTGTGCCCGGCGTCTTCGGGCGACGTAGCGGTGAAACGGCGGAACCCGTCGTTAGCGGCCGAATAGCGGCAAGCGCGCGCCGACCGCCACCCCGACCGGCGCGCCCGATAAGCTGAATCCCCGTGGACACGACCTCGCTGACCGGCAAGCAACTCGCCGCCGACCTCAACGCCGCTACCGCCGACCGGGCCGCCGCCCTCACCGCCTCGGGCGCCGCGCCGCGGCTGGTGCTGGTGGTGGCCAATGACGATCCGGCCAGCGGATGGTACGTGAAGTCGCTGCAACGCGCCGCGGGCAAACTCGGAATCGCCTGCGACACAGTCGATCTCGGCGCCGACGCGAGCGCCGACGCGATCCGCGCGACGCTGGCGGAACTCAGCGGGGACCCGGCCGTGGACGCCGTCATGTTGCAGACCCCGCTGCCCGCGGGCGTCGCCCTGGCCGACGTCAGCTCATCGATCACGGCCGCCAAGGACGTAGACGGCGTGAGCCCGCACTCGCTGGGCCTGCTCGCGACCGGCCTGCCGGGCTTCCCGCCCGCGACCGCGCAGGCCGTGGTCGAACTCGCGAAGTTTCACGACATCCCGCTGAGCGGCAGGCACGTGGCCGTGGTCGGCCGCTCCAACGTGGTCGGCAAACCGCTCGCGCAGCTGTTGCTGGCCGAGAACGCGACCGTTACCGTGTGCCACTCCCGCACCACCGACCTGCCCGCGGTCACCTCGGCCGCCGATATCGTGGTCGCCGCCGCGGGCCGCGCGGGCCTGATCACCGGCGAGCACGTGCGCGCGGGCGCGGTGGTCATCGACGTCGGCACCAACGAGGGACCGGACGGCGGCATCGTGGGCGATGTGGACGCCGAGTCGGTACAGGGCAGGGCGGCCGCGCTGAGCCCGGTACCCGGTGGGGTGGGGCCCGTCACGACCGCCCTGCTGATGGCGCACGTGGTGCGGGCCGCCGAGGCGGCCCGCGGCTGACTCACCAGTGAATGGTCACCGGATCGCCGACGTGGACGACGTTGTAGTACCACTCGGCGTCGTCCGGCGCGAGATTGACGCACCCGTGGCTGACATTGGCATTGCCCTGCTGATCGACCGACCACGGCGCGGAGTGCACGAACACGCCGCCCGAGGTGAGCCGCTCTGCGAACTCACCGGTGAGGTAGTAGCCCTCCGGTGAGCTGAGCGGGATGCCGATCGTGCGGGAGTCGAAGATGATGGTCCGGTCCTTCTCCATGATGGGGAAGGTGCCGACCGGCGTCTCGCGGCCCGGCTTGCCGAACGACGCGGGCATCACCCGCGGCGGCTGGCCGGGCACGAACACCGTGAAGGTGTGCGCCGACATGTCACCCTCGGCGGTGACCGCGTCGGCCCGGTAATCGGTGCGAGCCCCCGAATTGTGCTGTGGTGTTCCGTTGAGCGCTGTCGCTGTGCCCGAGGTGAGCGCCGCCAGTCCGGCGATCACGAGCACCAGGAACACATGCCGAATCATGTTCCGCATGGCTTCCACCCCTTCGAGTGGTGTGAGTTCGAAGATTGTTCAAATGTCAGGATCGGTCCGCCGCACGAAAACGTATCGACTTCGTGATCCATCCGTCGCGTGTCCCGTGGCCGATAGCAACGATGCATCTGCTATGGCCCTACCCCTTGTCATGCACATTAACCCGACCAACCGGACATACGGCCAGTGGGGTGGGGCACGCAGCGGCCGAAGCATGGGGGCGCGTGCCGAACCCCGCCGCGCCCGTAGCATCGGGAGGTCGGGGACGGAGCCAGGGAGGGTGCCTGTGATCGGTCGAATCGGACGGATCGTCGCGCTGGTGGTGGCCGCGGTCCTGGCGCTCGGGCTGGTGCTCGCGCAAGCGCTGGCCCTCCTGCCGGTGCCCTGGCTCGCACCCCTGTTGCGCGTGGCGGTGCCGCAGGCGTCGATCATGGCCCTCGGCTGGATCCGCTCGATGTGGGATTCGTGGCTGCTCGCCGTGGCCGTCGTCGCGGTGGCGCTGGCGCTGCTCGCCCGCCGCGGCCGCCGGAGCGGGACGGCCGGAACCGTGACCGCGCTGGCGGTCCTCGGACTCGTGCTGACGCTGATCACCTCGATCGGCTCGGTGCTGGCGGCGCATCGCGAGACCGGCCGCTGGATCCTGGCCGGTCCGCCGCTCCCGCAGGTCGTCGGCGGACGAGGCCCAGATGAGACAGTAGCCTATGCGAGCCTCGACGGCGAGCCGATGCGCGCGGATCTGTATCTGCCGCAAGGGGTTCCGGGTCCCGTCCCGGTGGTCGTGCGGATCCACGGCGGCGGTTTCGTCGCGGGCGCGCGCGGGCCGACGCCCTACAACAGCTGGCTCGCCGATCGCGGCTACGCCGTCGTCGATGTCGACTACCGGCTCTCCCGCGGCGACGACCTGCGCTGGGACACCGAGGACGCGGACGTCGGCTGCGCGCTCACCTGGGTGACGACCCATGCGCGGCAATACAATTGGAATACCGACCGGCTGGCCACCTTCGGCGACTCGGCGGGCGGCAACCTCGCGATCAATGTCGCCTACAAGATCGCGCGCAGGGCGCTGAAACCCTCCTGCGGCACCCCCGACGACCTACCCCGGGTGCGCGCGGTGCTGGCCGACTACCCGGCCGTCGACCTCACCGGCTCCGAGACCGACACCGCCGAAGGCCACCGGGTCGGCCGCGAATACCTCGGCGGCCCCGCCTCGCGCTACCCCGAGCGCTACGCCGCCACCGACTCCGCCCCGTGGATCGGCCCGGACTCCCCACCCACCCTGCTGCTGCAAGGCGCGGCGGATCATCTCGTCTTCGCCTCGCGCACAAGCGCTTTCGCGGACCAGCTGACCGCCGCCGGGGTCGAGAACCGGTACGTGCGGCTGCCGTTCTACGACCACGGATTCGACGGCGTGCCCAATATCGGCGCGCAGGTGAACCGGGACGTCATGCTGGACTGGCTGCGCCGCCACGACGCCTGAGGCGGGACTCAGCGGGCGATGGCGGAGACCACGTCGGAGTGCAGGGCGTCGGCGCGGGCCAGGATCTCCTCGATCCGGCGCAGCACCGGCTCGAACTCCGCGGCGTGATGATCGGCCAGCGAGGCCACGTTGATGGCGATGTTGAGCCGCGAACTGGCCGCGGCCGACCGCGCGGCGTCGGCGGCCGCGCCGATGTCGGTCACCACGTTCGGATTGCCGATCGGCAGCAGATCCGTTGCGAGCGAGACGATCTCGTCGGCCTCGGCCACCACCGCGGCGGGCACGCGGGCCGCCTCGAGCAGCGCCGCCTCGATCGCGCGGTCGCGGGCGGCGGTCTCCTCGTCGGTGGTCCTGGGCAGCTTGTAGGCCGCGCCCACGGCGGTGAAGGCGTCGGCGTCGGCGTCGGCCAGCGCGAGCGCGCGGGCGCGGGCGGCGTCGGCGGCGGCGATGATCCGATCGATGGCCGGGCGGTTGTCGGCGTCCTTCGCCCGCGTCGTGTAGCGGGCGACCATGGCCACCAGCGCCGCGGCCTGGGCGGCGTGCAGGGCCGCGACCGCGCCGCCGCCGGGGGCGGGGATCTTGGCCGCGAGATCGTCGAGATAGCCGCCGATCGTCGAGGTGGCGAAGGACATGATGAGGGGCCTCCCGGGGGCGGTGAACGGCATGGGGTCCGCGGCCCACCGTACCGGCCGCCCGGCCCTCGTCGAGCACCGGACCGGCGGGGTGAGTAGGTTCGGGACCATGCGTATCGGATTGGGCATCAACTATGCGGGCGGTTTCAAAGAGGTGGCCGCGGAGGTCGCCGACCTGGAACGGGCCGGGCTGGACATCGTCTTCGTGCCCGAGGCCTACTCGTTCGACGCGGTGAGCGCCCTGGGGTATCTGGCCGCCAAAACCGAACGCGTGCAACTGGCCTCGGGCATCCTCCAGCTGTACACCCGCACGCCCACGCTGACCGCCATGACCGCGGCGGGCCTGGACTACGTCTCCGACGGCCGCTACATCCTCGGGCTCGGCGCGTCCGGTCCGCAGGTCATCGAGGGATTCCACGGGGTGCCCTACGACGCGCCCATCGGCCGCACCCGCGAGATCGTCGAGATCTGCCGCAAGGTGTGGCGGCGCGAGCGGCTCGAATTCGAGGGCCGGTACTACACGCTGCCGCTGCCCGCCGAGCGGGGGACCGGGCTGGGCAAGGCGCTCAAGCTCATCAATCATCCCGTGCGCGAACGCATTCCGGTGCTGCTGGCCGCGCTCGGGCCCAAGAACGTGGAGCTGGCCGCCGAGATCGCCGAGGGCTGGCAGCCGATCTTCTTCCTGCCGGAGAAGGCGGACGACGTATGGGGCGACTCCCTCGCCGCGGGCAAGGCGCGCCGCGATCCGGCCCTCGGCGAGCTCGAGGTCTACGCCGGACCCACGCTGGCCATCGGCGAGGACGTGGAACCGCTGCGCGAGTTCGTCAAACCGCATCTGGCGCTCTACATCGGCGGCATGGGCGCCAAGGGCAAGAACTTCTACCACGCCCTCGCCACCAAGTACGGCTACGGCGCGGCCGCCGACCACATCCAGGAACTGTATCTGGCGGGCAAGAAGGACGAGGCCGCCAAGGCCGTCCCCGACGAGCTGGTCCGCGACATCTCGCTGATCGGACCGGCCGGATTCGTCGCCGAACGGGTAGCGGCCTTCCGGGAGGCCGGGGTGACGGTGCTCAACGTGGTGCCGCTGGCCGCCACCGCCGCCGAACGCGTGAAGCTGATCGAACAGCTGCGCGAGCTGATCTGAGTCAGCCGCGCAGCGCCGCCAGCGCCTCCTCGAGGGTCGGGTGCAGGGCGAAGACCTGATCCAGGTTGGTCATCTTGAGCTGACGGCCGGTGGCCGGGCCGTCGGCGACCACCGCGATCCTGGTCGCCGCCCCGGCCCGCCGGTGCGCCGCCACCAGCGCGGCCATACCGGCCGAGGCGAGGAAGGTCACCTGCGACAGATCGATGATCAGGGCGGCGGGCGTGCCGCCGAGCGCCGCCTCGATCGCGTTCTCCAGCGCGGGCGCGGTCGCCAGGTCGACCTCGCCGACCACGGTGAGCACCGTCGCTTCGTCGTGCACCGCGACCGAGGTGGTCATCGTGTCGGCGAGGGGGTATGCGTCTCCGGGAGTATTGGTCACATCGAAACAATCTGCCATGAACCGGCCCCGAACGCCGCATCCTGGCCCGGATTGATGGCCGATCGGCCCCGATTCGGCACCATCACGGAACCCGGCTCGCGGCGGCCACCGAGACCGCGGGGAGGCGGGCGACCATGCGGACCCGGGTGCCGATGCCGACGTGATCGATGGTCAACTCGTCGCTGAGCGCGCGCATCATGGCGATGCCGCGACCGCGATGGCCGGGATCCTCCGGCTGCGGCCGCCACACCCCGCTGTCGGCCACCTCGATCACCACATTGTCCATCGTGCAGTCGGCGGTGAGCACGACGCGGCCGGGGGCGCTGCCCAGATACGCGTGCTCGATGCTGTTGCTGCACGCCTCGTTGGCGGCGGCGACGAGATCGGCGGCGAGTTCATGCGGGACTGCCGCCGCGGCAAGCCAATTCGTCAGCTCGCGGCGCATGCCCGACAGGCGCAGCGGTTCGGCGGGGACGTCGACGTGCAGCGGGCGCGGCGGCTGCCGGTAGACGACCATGGCGACATCGTCGTCGTACCCGCCGCTGGGGCGCAGCCGCGACAGCACCGCGTCGGCCACCTCGCGCGGGAGATCGCGTGTGGCGCCGGACAATTCGTCGGCCAGCTCGTCGAATCGCATATCGATGTCGACCCCGCGCTGTTCGACCAGGCCGTCGGTGAACAACACCAGCGTGGAACCGGGCGCGAGCGCGGTGGTGGCCTCGGGCCGCCGGGGCGTGTCGAAGGTGGCCAGCGGCACCGCGCGCCCGCCCTCGAGCAGGCGGCCCTTGGCGTCGGGTTCGGCCAGCACCGGCGGCATGTGCCCGGCGTTGGAGTAGCGGATCAGCCCGCGCGCGGGATCGAGCACGGCCGCGCACACCGTCGTGCACATCGCGCCGGGAATCTGATCGGCGACCGTGTCCAGTTCCGCGAGCAGCTGCGCCGGGCCCGCGCCGCGCAACAGCAGAGCCCGTGCGGCCGTGCGCAATTGGCCCATCACCACCGCCGCCGACAGGCCGCGGCCGACGCAGTCGCCGACCACCACGCCGATGGTCCCGTCGCGCAACTGCACCACGTCGTACCAGTCGCCGCCGATCTCGAGCGGCGGCAGCGCCGGTTCGTAGTGCACCGAGAACCGCGGCGGCAACTCGATCGGGCCGAGCATGGCCCGCTGCAACGTCAGTGACGTGGCGCGAGCCTGGTCGAAGTTGCGCGCCCGCTGCACCGCGAGGCTGAGATGGCCGACCAGCAGCGAGAACAACGCCCGATCGGCGACGGTGATCACCCGCGGGGCGGCGAAGCGCAGCCACAGCGCGGCGTCCCCGGCCTCGCCCAGCGGCGCCACGACGCCCTCCGAACTCGCCCCGCCCTCGGGGATCACGAACACCGAGCGGGAGGGCTGGGTGCGCACCCGATCCAGCAGCGCCCGCGCCCGCGCGTCGAGCACCTGCCGCGACACCGCCTCGTCGCCGGTGTCCGAAACCGGCCCGGAGACATACTGTTCCGGCGGTCCCTGCCGATTCGGCCACACCGACACCACCGCGGTCTCCGCGTCGGTGGCCCGGCGCAACTCCTCGAGCCCGACCGAGAGCACCTCGGCCACACTGGTCGCCGGGCCGACCGCGGTCGCCAGCCGCGACACCGCCTGATCGCGGGCCTGCGCGTCGTGTTCGGCGGTGACGTCGCGGATGGTCCCGACGTAGACGCGTTCCTCGTTCTCCGGTTTGATCACCGAGGAGGTGCTGACCGCCAGCCACAGCCGCCGCCCGTCCCGATGCCGGATGGGCAGCACGAAACGGGCGGCCTCGGTGCCCAGATTCGGGTACCGCTCGTGCTCGGGCACCGACCACGGATGCGGCAGCTTGTACGGAAGTCCTTCGGCCCCATAGCCGGTCAGCGCCCCGAACGCCGAATTGACCTCGGTGACGGTGCCGCTCGCGTCGGCGACGAAGAACCCGTCCTGCAACGACTCCACCAGCGCGGTGCGGAACGCGTCGCGGTCGGCGAGATCCTCCGCGCGCAGCCGCTGCAACTCGTAACTGCGTGTGCTGTCGAGGAATCCGCGGGTGGCCACGTCGAGGGCGGCGAGGGTCTGCAACAGGAACTCGAGCGCCGACTCGGTGTCGTCGATGCCCGCGCGGGCCAGCAGCCGGAAGTGGTGTTCGGTGAGATCGAGGATGCTCACGCCCTCGACCAGGGCGCGCCGCCCGAGTTCGTAGCCGTCGGCGAGGGTGGTCTGGCTGGGCGAATCCAGATGCAGCCGTAGCGCGTTCGCGTACGCCTCGCGGAACGCCGCCAGCACCGCGCTCATGTCCGCGCCGCCTCACCGGGACTGTGGCCGCGGTGGCGCGCCGCGAGCACCAGCGCGTCGTCGGTGTCCTTGACGTGGTGGGCCAGGATGTCGGCGGTGATGTCCGCGGTCGGTTTGCTCAGATCGATGTCGTCGACGAAATCGCTCACGATGCCGTCGGTGGACATCAGCAGCAGATCGCCCGGCCGCACGACGACCGTCTGCGTCTGGATGTTGGGCGGCAGCAGATAACCGACGATGCCGCCGGTGAGCAGTGCGGTGGCGCGGACCACGGGTTTGACGGTACCCGCCGCGACGACCCGGGAGTCGACATTGCCCACCCCCAGCCAGTGCAGCCGGTCCGCGGCGTCGAACAACGCCAGCGACACCGCCGCTCCGCGGGTGTCGGCCATCGCCCGATGACACAGCAGCATCAGCACGTCGAGCGGTTCGGCCCGGTTCTCCGAAAGCACCTGTGCCGCACGGTCGGCCGCGCCCGCCGCCGCGTCCCCGTGCCCGAGCCCGTCGAGCACCGCGAACAGCGCCGCCCCGCCGCCCGCGTCCAGCACGATGGACCGATCACCCGACACCCGCTGCCCCGGCAGCGCCCGGCCCGCGACCGCCCATTCGATCGCGCCGATGTGCCCGTCCTCACGCACCGGCGGGCACCCACTTCCACATCTCCACCAAAGTTCCCTGCCCGGGCGCGGATTCGACGAGCAGCCGATCCATCAGCCGCCGCGCGCCCGGTAGTCCCAGCCCGAGCCCGCGCCCGGTCGAATAGCCGTCCTCGAGCGCCCGCGCGATGTCGGGGATGCCCGGACCCTGATCCTGCGCCTGCACGACGAGCGCGCGTCGGCCCTCGCGATCCTCCACCGTCACCCGGATCTCGCCGGTGCCCGCGTAACTGGTGATGTTGCGGGCCACCTCGGAGATCGCCGTGGAGATCATGGTGATGTCGGTGAGCGTGAACCCGAACTTCGCCGCGAGTTCCCGCCCGGCCTGACGCGCGGTCACGATGTCGTTGGACGTCTTCACCGCGATCACCACGTTGTCAGCGGCCACTGTCACGACCGTCTCGCTGGCGGCGGGCGGGGAGCTGTCTGTTGAGCCAGGCCAAACCTTCCTCGAGATCCAGGGCCGTGTGCATGTCCTCGAAGGTGAGACCGAGCTGGACCATGGCGAAGGCCACCTCGGGCTGGAGGCCGACGATGACCGTCTCGGCGCCCCGCAGCTTGGTCATGTGGGCGATGGTACGCAGCGAGCGGGCGGCGAAGGAGTCCATCACATCGATCGCGGTGACGTCGACGATGATCCCTTGTGCGCGATATTTGCTCACGTACTTCATCAGGTCGTCCTGTAACCGCTCGGTGTCGGCGTCGGTGAGCGCCGACTGCACGGACGCGATCAGGTACGTGCCCTGTTTGAGAATCGGTACCGGCATGGGCCCGCCCCGGCTCAGCGACCGTCGCGTTCGGTGACGCGCGTGACCTCGTAGCCGAGCAGTCGTTCCGCTTCCTCGATGCCGCCCTGGAGGTCGCCGACCGCGTTCATCTTCGACAGGTCCAGGCCGATGGTCACCAGCGTCAGCGCGATCTCCGAGGACAGGCCGGTGATGATGACGTTCGCGCCCATCAGCCCCGACGCGTCGACCGTCTGCACCAGGTGGTTGGCGACCGTGGAGTCGATCGCGGGGACACCGGTGATGTCGATGACGACGACCTTGGCGCGATTGGCGCGGATCGCGCGCAGCAGCTGTTCGGTGAGCTGGCGGGCGCGCTGGGAGTCGAGCACGCCGATGATGGGCAGGATGAGCAGCTGTTCGCGCACCTGCAACACCGGCGTCGACAGCTCGCGGATGGCCTCCTGCTGCTGGCGGATGACGCGCTCGCGCTCCTGCACGAAGGACACGGCCACGGTGTTGGCGATGCGGTTGGCGGCGGGCTCGTAGGCGTCGAGCACCCGCTTGAGCAAATCGAAGTTGGACTGGTACTTCTCGAACAGGCTGCGCGCCAACACATCTCGCAGCAGCAGCACGATCCCGATGACCTCGTCGGTCTCGACGCCGCGGGGGATGATGCGTTCGGACAGATCGCGCGCGTAGGCCTGCAACGCCTCGACGCTACCGGTCTCGAGCACCTCGACGTAGTTGTCGAAGATCGAGGTCGCCTCGGAGAAGATCTCCTCCGGGGTCATGGCGGTCAGCAGCGCGGCGTCGGTGATGCGACGAGCCCATTCCTCCCGCAACTCGGTGCGATTCTGACGCAGGTGTTCGACCAGCTCCGGAAGGAGGTTGTCGACCGGGCCGGCCGGCCGTGAATCCGGCGACAGGCCGATGGACACGTCGGACATTGGAATCTCCTGCCCCTTTCGTTAAGGGTAGGTCGGTTGCTCGTCAGGTGGCTCGCCCGCGGCTGCTCATCGCTTGCCACTGTCGAGCCTAGTCTTACCCGATACCCGGCGGGAGACAAACCAAACCTGTCCGATCAGGCCTGTCGGCGCATTTCGGACATCGGTGCCCGATCGTCGCCGCGGTGATGGGCCAGCAGCGTGTCGTAAATGTCGGCGAGCGCGGCCAATTGGTCCCGATCCAGCACATCGATCATGTGGCGTCGGACACTGTCCACGTGCGCGGGCGCCGCGGTGGCCAGCACCTCGGACCCCTTCGCGGTGAGCACGGCCGCGGTGCGGCGGGCGTCGTCCGGAACCGCCTCGCGCGCAACGAGTCCGCGCTTCTCCATCCGGGTGATCTGATGGGACAACCGGCTCTGGGACCATTCGAGCACCGCGGCCAGCTCGGCGAAACTGCGCCGCTGCTGGGGCGCGTCGGCGAGGCGGGCCAGCACCGTGTACTCGACGTAGGTGAGATTGGAGGCGCGCAGCGAGTCCCGGCCGACCGCGGCGGCGATCAGGTCGCGGGTGAACACGAAGCCCAGCCAGGCGCGCTTCTCGAGGTCGTCGAGCCAACGGGGTTCGGTCACGATCACTCTCCAGGTCCCTGATTCGTCAATGCTGTCGCCTCCCGTCGTCGGGGCACCGTTCACACGACAGGTACACCCCGTGGGTTGAAGGTGCAACCTCTCCGCGCGCGACGATGATTAGGCTTGCCTCAGATCGCCCGCCCGGCGGGGCCTGGCTACAGTCTCCAGTCGAGCTCGACCCCGTGAACCGCCCAGAGGAGTGCGATCGTGACCGCCCCGGAATTCCGCTACTCGGACCTGCTGCCGATCGGTGCCGACGAGACGCCGTACCGGCTGCTCACCACCGAGGGCGTGCGCACGATCGAGGCGGGCGGGCGGCGGTTCCTCGAGGTCGATCCCGAGGTGCTGCGGCTGCTGACCGCCGAGGCGATGCACGACATCAGCCACTATCTGCGCCCGGCGCATCTGGCCCAGTTGCGCCGCATCATCGACGATCCCGAGTCCTCGGGCAACGACCGGTTCGTGGCCCTGGACCTGCTCAAGAACGTCAACATCTCCGCGGGCGGCGTGCTGCCCATGTGCCAGGACACCGGCACCGCGATCGTGATGGGCAAGAAGTCCGAGGGCGTGCTCACCGGCGCCGACGACGCCGAGTGGATCAGCCGCGGCGTGTTCGACGCCTACACGAAGCTGAATCTGCGCTATTCGCAGCTGGCCCCGATCACCATGTGGGACGAGAAGAACACCGGCTCGAATCTGCCCGCGCAGGTCGAATTGTATTCCGCGCCGGGCGATCCCGCGCACCCGTCCTACAAGTTCCTGTTCATGGCCAAGGGCGGCGGATCGGCCAACAAGTCGTTCCTGTACCAGGAGACCAAGGCGATCCTCAATCCCGAGCGGATGCTGGAGTTCCTGGACGAGAAGATCCGCTCGCTCGGCACCGCGGCCTGCCCGCCCTACCATCTGGCGGTCGTGATCGGCGGCACCTCGGCCGAATTCGCCTTGAAGACGGCCAAATACGCCTCCGCCCACTACCTGGACAACCTGCCGACCGAGGGGTCGATGGCCGCGCACGGCTTCCGCGATCTCGAACTCGAGCAGCGGGTGTTCGAACTCACCCAGTCCTTCGGCATCGGGGCGCAGTTCGGCGGCAAGTACTTCTGCCACGACGTGCGCGTCATCCGCCTGCCGCGGCACGGCGCGAGCTGCCCGGTGGCCCTCGCGGTGTCGTGTTCGGCGGACCGGCAGGCGCTGGCCAAGATCACCGCCGAGGGCGTGTTCCTCGAGCAGCTGGAACGCGAACCGGCGCAATACCTTCCGGAGCAGACCGACGAGATCCTCGGCGGCGACGTGGTGCGCATCGATCTCAACAGGCCGATGTCGGAGATCCGCGCGGAGCTGTCGAAGTATCCGGTGAAGACCCGGCTGTCGCTGACCGGGCCCCTGGTGGTGGCCCGCGACATCGCGCACGCCAAGATCAAGGAGCGGCTCGACGCGGGCGAGGAGATGCCGAGCTACCTGCGCGAGATGGCCGTCTACTACGCCGGTCCCGCCAAGACCCCCGAGGGGTACGCCTCCGGCTCGTTCGGGCCGACCACCGCGGGCCGCATGGACTCCTATGTCGACCAGTTCCAGGCCGCGGGCGGTTCGTTCGTCATGCTGGCCAAGGGGAATCGGTCGGCGCAGGTGACGCGGGCGTGCCAGGAGCACGGCGGGTTCTATCTGGGGTCGATCGGAGGTCCCGCGGCGCGGCTGGCGCTGGACTGCATCAAATCCGTCGAGGTGCTCGAGTACCCCGAACTCGGCATGGAGGCGGTGTGGAAGATCGAGGTCGAGGACTTCCCGGCGTTCATCGTGGTCGACGACAAGGGCAACGACTTCTTCGCCGATACGCAGAAGCCGATCGCGCTGCGGGTGCGGACGCGGTCGAGGGAACGGGTCTGAGTCACAGGCCGATTCCGGGCCGCAGGAGGCGGCCGGGGTCGGCGGCGGCGGTGAGGCGGCGCAGGCGGTCGAGGTTGGGACCGAAGTAGCGGGCCGGGTCCGCGTCGGGTTCGAGGTAGTTGACGTAGGCGGCCGTCGCGCCGACCGCGCGGTGGGCGTCGGTGATCCACGCGCGGGCGGCAGGGGGGTCGTCCGGTTCGTCGACGATCCATTGCAGGGTCGCGGCGTGGGCGCGCCAGGGGAAGGCGGTGGCGTCGGGGGCGGTGTCGTGGACCGCGCCGTCGAGGGGGTCGATGAGGACGTAACCCCTTGCGCCGCTACGGGATCGGGCCGCGACGGTGTCGGTGATGCGCTGGGCGATGTCGGGGGAGAGGGCGGTGAGGACGTCGGAGCCCGCGGTCTTGTTCGAGCGGGGCGTGGTGGCGCCGCCGCCGAGGGCGCGGACGGCGTCGAGGTGGGGGAGGGTGCGGTGGTCGACGGAGGTGGGGGCGGTGCGGGCGGCGGCGGCCAGGTCGGCGGCGGCGGCCGGGCCGCGGCCCGCGGGGCAGACGATCTTCGCCGCGCAGCCGAGTCCGCTTGCGGTGGCGGAGATCTCGAGGTTGGACCAGAGTGCGCGGTCGGCGGTCGTGAGCCACCGCGCCCAGCCGGTGATGACGTCGACGGTCGCGGTGCCCGGAAAGCCCAGGCGCACAATGTCCTCGGATTCGGCCGGGCAGGTGCGGTAGGTCAGGTCGGTGACGATGCCGACCGCCGCGCCCGCGCCGCGCAGCGCCCAGAAGAGTTCGGGCATCCGGTCGGCCGCCACGTCGGCGACGGCGCCGGTGGGCAGGACCACTCGGGCGGAGACGAGGCGGTCGCAGGTCAAACCGTAACGGCGGGACAGGGTTCCGAGGCCGCCGCCGAGGGTGAGGCCCGCCACGCCGACGGTGGGGCACGTGCCCAGGGGGAGGGTGCGGTCGGCGGGGGCGAGGGCCTGCTGGACGGCGTAAGCGGTCGCGCCCGCGCCGACGGTGACGAGGTCGCCGTCGACGGTGATCGCGGTCAGATCGCGCAGGTCGACGACGAGCGCGCCCGGGGCGGCCGACGCGCCGACGTAGGAATGGCCTCCGGCGCGGGCGATGAGCGGGAGGTCGTGGTCGCGGGCGAAGCGGACGGCCGTGCGGACGTCGTCCGGATCGGCGGGGCGGGTGACGGCGAGCGGGGTCGCGGTGTCGAAGCGCGGCTCGTAGAGGGCGGCGCGGGTGGCGAAGTCATCGTCGCCGGGGCGGGTGACGGTGCCGCGCAGGCGGTTCCGGAGGTCGTTCCACGCGTCCGGTCCGGGCTTGTCGGCGTGCGCCGGTCCGGCCGGGAACGCTTGTGCCGCAACGGCTCCGGCAGCCCCGGCCAGCAGGGCTCGGCGCGAGAATCGCGGGGGTCTCGCCGGTCCCATCGATCCTCGCTTCCGTAACCGTGCCGGTGTCATCTCCGGGGCGGAGCGTACGCCGTGAGCGTCACCAACGCCGCCACGCCGAGGACGGCGGCCAGGGGAATCAGTGCGGTGGTGCAGATCCGAAGAGCCATGACACCCTCCTCGGCGCGAGGACGCGCGCCCCGCGCCGGGCTCACGGTAACCGGTGATTCGCTCGACGCCCCGCGGACACGCGGTCACGCCTCCTCGGACACCGCCTCCCGCGCCGACATCTCCAACAGCACCATCGCGTCGTGATCCGGCGTCCCCGGTTCGGCGAGGTACACCACCAACCGCTGCCCGTCGCTGTCGATCAACGGCAGATTCTCGAACTCCAGCCGCATCCGCCCGACGGTCGGATGGTTGTACACCTTGGTCCCCGTGCCCCGCGGCCGCACATCGTACCGATTCCACATCCGGGCGAATTCCGGACTCTTACAACACAATTCGCCCACCAGCGCGGCCAGCTCGGGATCATCGGGATCGGTCCCCGCCATCGCCCGCAGATGCGCCACACTCCCGGCCACCAGCGTCTCCCAGTCCACCCACAACTCCCGCGCCGCCGGATGCAGGAAGTGATACCGGATCAGATTCCGCCGCTCCGGCGGATAGTCCGTGATGCCCGGATACAACGCCAGCCCACCGGGATTCGCGGCCAGCATGTCGTTGATGTGATTGACCACGAACGCCGGATGGGGCCGCACCGACTCCAGCAACAACAACGCGGTCGGCCGCACGGTCCGCGCCGCCGGCCGCCGCACGGGCCGCACCCCCGCATTGTGCGCCGCGAGCGTCAACAGATGATCGGTCTCCGCCTCACTCAACCGCAACGCCTCCGCCAGCCGATACACCACGGCCGCACTGGGATTGGTCTCCTTCCCCCGCTCCAGCCGAACGTAATAGTCCACACTGACCCCCGCCAACGTCGCCAATTCCTCCCGCCGCAACCCCGGCGTCCGCCGCACCCCCGCCACCGGCAACCCCACCTCCCGCGGCCCCACCCGCTCCCGCCGAGCCCGCAGAAACCTCCCCAACTCGCCTCGATCGGTCATTGGTTCAGTGTAGGAACCGGGTCGGCGCTCAGCGCGTCGGTGTGTGCTCGGAGTGCCGCAGGACCGCCACGGTCGCGACGGCGCACAGCACGGCCATTCCGATGAGCGCTATGTCGTAGAGGACGTTCATCGGCGCGGAGTCCTTGCTGACGGCGGGAATCGCGATGGCCAGCAGTGCGGATCCGACGCCCGCGAGTATGAGGCCCGCCAGCAGGGTCGTCGTCGCCCGTCGGTGTCCCGAGCGGGACACGAAGACGGCGACGGCGCCGGGGAGCCAGAGGGTGAAGCCGATCATGAACAGTGTGGTCACATCTCCTGCCTTTTGCCTACTCGGGCTGTTCGCCGCTGCCGGTGCTCCGGGCGTGTGTCCGCGCCCGACAGAAGGGTAGCGCGCCCGGGCGGACCGTTCGGCTCATCCGCGATCGGTGGCGTCGGCGAATCCCGCGGGCAATTCCGAAGGGGCGCAGGCGATCACCGTCTCGTCGTCCTCGCCGATCCAGTCCAGTCGGGTGATGGTCGCGAATTCGCTCACCACGTGGATGGGGTAGGTCGGGCCGCTGTCGCGGTAGGCGGCCATCCGCTCGAGGTGGTCGTTCTGGAACAGTACGGTGCGCCGCGGATGGTCGTGCACCCAGCGCGGGAAGAAGATCACCCCGTGCAGCCGGCGCAGCTCGGGCAGGATGTCCACCGCCACCGACGTCCCCGTCGGCTCGGTCCAGCAGACCTTGAAATGCCCCTCGGTCAGCCGCGCCAGGTCCACCCGCTGATCCTTGACCCAGCGGCCGCCGACCATGCCGGAGTGGATGCGGTAGTCGATCGTGTGCGCGTTCTTGACATACATCTCGTACCGCCAGCCGTCGGCGTAGGTGTAGATCAGCCGGTACCCCACCAGACCACTCGATTCGCTCATCGGACCTCCTCTTCGACGCAAGTACTTTTGTTGCAAAAGTATGTGCGCCGGGCGCGGATCGCAAGGCCGTGGTTTATGGTCGCCCCATGACCACCGCGATCATGATCCTGCTGGCGGTGATCGCCGTGGCCGAGGCGGTGGCCCTGGTCGTGGTCGGGATCCTGCTGGCGCACGCGCGCCGCCGGTTGCGCTCGCTGCGGCGGCGGACGGATCCGGGGCGGGTGCTCGTCGCGCGCGGACGGCAGGCGGTCAAGACGGTCTGGGAGACCGCGAACCTGGTGCGCGAGAAGGGTTTTCGCGGCGCGGTGCTCACCTCGGTGGAGGAACTCGCCGCCTGGGCCCGGGTGGAACGGCCCGATCTGGCCCGGCTCGCGCCCGACGGGAACGTCGTGATCGTCTTCTCCGACATCGAGGGTTCCACCGCGCTGAACGAGCAACTCGGCGACCGCGCCTGGGTCAAACTGCTCACCCGCCACGACCGCCTCGTGCACGGTCTGGTCGACACCCACCACGGCCACATCGTGAAGAGTCAGGGCGACGGCTTCATGATCGCCTTCGGCGAACCCCGGCACGCGGTCGAGTGCTGCCTCGACATCCAGGACGCGCTCGCCCGCGACGACCGATCACCGACCGTCCTGGTCCGGATCGGCGTCCACATGGGCCCCTCGGTCCGCCGCGGCGACGACCTCTACGGTCGCAACGTCGCCCTGGCCGCCCGCGTCGCCGCCCGTGCCGCCGGCGGCGAGGTCCTGGTCAGCGAGACCGTCCGCGACGCCCTGTCCGACGACCCCGCGATCATCTTCGGCCCCGACCGCGAGGTCGAACTCAAGGGCTTCGAGGGCACCCATCGCCTCTACCCGGCCGAACGCGACGCTCACGTCCCGAGCTGACGAAGGTGCGCGCGCACCTTCTCCGCGAGACGCACCAGGGTGTCGACCTCGTCGGGCGTGAGCGGATCCAGGAGGGCCTCGCGAATGTGGCGGGCCCGGTGGTGCTGGGCGCGCCGGAACCGGGTCAGGCCCTCGGGGGTGAGGCTCACGACGGTGCCGCGGCCGTCGTCGGGGGCGGGTTCGCGGTGCAGGAGGCCGCGGCCGACCATGCGGGTGACGTGCTGGTGCAGGCGGCTCTTGCCGAACGCGATGCGGGCGGCGAGTTCGTGGGCGCGCAGGCGGTGGCCCGCGGTGTTGCCCAGGGCGTCGAGGACGCGCCAATCCGCTTCGGACAGTTCGGCATCCGCGCGCAGGCGGCGGCCGAGCCATTGCCACAGTTCGGCCTCCATTGGAAAGAAGGAGTGCCACAGCGCCCGCTCGCGCGGGGTGGGCCGGGGCGGCCGGACCTCGTTCACGGGGCGACCGGCGTCGCGCACGGTTCGGGCCGCGCGTCCCAGACCGTCGTGGGTATCTCGGCGCGCAGCACCGGGGCGACCTCGGCGAAGAACCGTTCGAGGTAGCCCTTGGTGGTCGCGATGTCGGTGGTGTAGGTGGAGAAGAAGCCCTCCACACCGACCCCGAAGACCTGATTGCCGAACCGCGCGTGCAGGTCCAGGAGCTTCTCGACGATCTGGTCGGGCGTGCCGACCAGCGCCGAACCGTGGGCGAGGAAATCCTCCAACGAGTCGAAGGGGAACCGCCCCCGGTCCGGAAAGTGTTGCCGCACCGAGGCTTCGAAGATGGGCCGGGCGATGGCCAGCGCGTCCTGGGAGCGATCGGTGATGATCGGGGAGTGCACGCCGACCGCGACGAGCGCCGCGTCCGCGTCGTGCCCGTGGTGGGCGAGCCGTTCGCGGTAGTGGCGCACCAGCTCGAGATAGCTCTCGGTGCGGCCGAGGCCGTTGGCCGAGTAGAGCGGATCCCCCCAGCGGGCGGCCAATTCGGTGGACCGGCGGCTGGTGGCCGACCCGTGCCAGACCCGCGGCGCGGGTTGTTGCAGCGGATGCGGCTCGATCGTGGCGTCGGTCAGCGGCGGCCGGAACCGGCCCCGCCAGCTCACCCGCTCCTCCCGCCACAACCGGCGGATCAGCTCGTAACCCTCCTCGAGCCGATCCCACAGTTGCTCCTCCGCCACCCCGAACACCGACGGGGCGATCGCGTCGCCGCCCTTGCCGATGATCAGATCGAGGCGTCCGTCGCTGAGATGGTCGAGGGTGGCGTAGTCCTCGGCGGCCCGCACCGGATCGGTCAGCGACAGCACCGCGACCGTGGTCACCAGCCGGATGCGGCGGGTCCGCGCCGCGAGGTGGGACAGGATCACCGCGGGCGAGGACGACAGCAGCGACGGATTGTGCCGTTCGCCGACGCCGAACGCGTCGTAGCCGACGTCCTCGGCCCAGCGGGCCAGGGCGACGAGTTCGGTGAACCGGTCGCGCTGACTCAACGGCCGCCGATCGAGCCCGGTGCTGTGTTTGGGAACGAGCGTGCTCGCGAGAAATCTCATGCCCGCCTCATCCCGCCGAGTTGGTAAACATGTGAACCATAGTGGCCCGCCGCCGCGGCGCCGTCAATCCCGCGCGGGAACGGGCGCTGGCGCAGGGTGATTGGATGTCCTCGTGCCGGAACGGATTGCGCCGCCCCGGAATCGGCGCGGGCTCGTCGGTCAGCTGGTGCCGAAGCGGCGCTGGAAGTCGGCGGCGAGGGTGGTCCCGGCCGCGTCGACGAGGCGACCGACGATCGGGTGGACGATGAGGGTGGTGACCGCGCCCGCCAGCCGGGGGAGTTTGCGGGCGAACCACTTTCGGACATAGTCCATCGTGGACGGATCGGGTTCCGGCCCGGTGATGGTCTCCTCGAGTTCGTCGAGGCGCTCGCGGGCCTGCTCGGCGATTGCGCCCTCGGTGGGCAGCTGGGCGCGCAGGCGGTCGAATTCCGCACGGAGGGAGGCGATTTCGTGTTCGGTCACCGCCCCGGCGTCGTGTCCGGCCTGCACCCGGCTCACGGTGTTGGCGTGGCCGATCGTCACCTGTCCGTCGACGCTGCCGCCGATGTGCACGTTGTAGCGGTCTGGTGGTGTCTCGGTCATGGGGCTTCCTCAGGAGGTGGGCGGTGCGGTGGTGGCGGGCGGGGTGCTCGACGGGGGTGGGGTGCTGTTGCGGATCGTCGTCGTCGGCACCGGCATCGTGGTGGACGAACTCTGCTGCGGGGTGCTCGACGTCGACGAGCCCGCGGCGGTGCCGGACAGGGCGATGGTCACGTCCTTCTTGTTGCCGTAGACGTCGGGGACGACCAGCGTCGCGGTGTGCGAACCGGGTGAGGTCGGCGCGAAAGTCACTCGGAACACGCAGGTTCCGTCGCTGCCCGGCGGACAGGAGGTACGCACGGCGGTGAACGCGGGATCGCCCTGGACGGCGGCCGCGGTCACGTCGTCGCACGCGAGCTGGAGGAACGACGCGTCCTGCCCGACGGCCGTCCCGACGGTCACGGTGCCGAAGTCGAGGCTGTCGGAGATCGGCGGGCAGGCGCCCGCGGGATCGGTGCCGTCGCCGGGTATCGGGGGGTGCCGCGGCTTCGACACCGGCGAGGTCGGCGGCGTGGTGTGGTCGGGGGTGGTGGTCGGCTGGACGACCGTCGTCGTCTGGAAGGTCACCGTTTCCGGTGCCGCGATCCGGGTGAGCGGCGACTGCGATCCGACCGGGGCGGGCTGGCCGGTCATGAGGGTGGCCCCCGCGACCCCGGCGGCCACGACGGCGGCCGCGGCCGCTCCGATGGCGATCGGGTGCGAGGACAGCATGCCCCGCGCGGTGTGGCGGGCGGTGTGCGCGGCGACGGCGTGTCCGGCGGCCAGTCCGCCGCCGACCCCGGCGCTTCCCGCGGCCAGCGTGGTCGCGGCCGACAACGCGCGCCCGCGAATGCGCTCCTCGTGTTCGAAATAGGCGCGGTCCCCGGCGGATCCGATGGCGAGGGCGGCCTGCTCGCCGAGTTTCAGGACGCTGCGCCAGCTCCCCCAGCGCAGCGCGGTGGCGAGGACGGGCGAAACCTTGCGTGCCAGAGCGCATGCCGTCGTGTGGTGACCGGTCTCGACGGCGGCGTGCAGCACCCGGACCAGGACCGGTGCGGCGGCGGCGAGTTCGCCCGGTGTCGCGGTCCGGGTCACCCAGTCCAGCAACGGTTCGGCGTACCCGGCGGGGTGCGGCACGGGCTCGGCCCATGCGCCGGTGACGGCGTTCGGGTCGGCGGCCAGTTGCCAGTCGGTGCCCGAATTGTCGACCAGCCCAGACTCGTTCAGCGTCTCCAGCGCCGTCCGCACGTCCGGATCGGCGGTGAGCACCCGGCACAGCCCGATCGGAACCGCGATCCCCGACAGCGCGGTCAGCACCGTCAGGGCCTGTCGCGGCCGGGCGTCGAGCCCCGCGATGAGCGCCCGCTGGAGTACCGCGGGATCGGCCACCACCGCGGCCGTCCTGTCGGTGCGCAACCAGGACGCGGCCTGCACGAGGGCGCGCGGGTGCCCGGCCGCCGCCCGGCACAGCTCGCGCGCCACCGGTTCGTCGGCCCCGAGGCGGCGACCGAGTTCCCGGGTGAGCAGCGCGAGGGCCGCGGGCTCGTCCAATCCGCGCAAGTGCAGCGAACGGGCTTGGCTCCCAGCGATTCTGCGGGTCGTGGACACCACCAGATCGCTCGACGGCACCGCGTCGGCCAGCGTGGTCAGATCCTCCGCCGAGCCCTCGAAGTCGTCCACCACGATCAGCGCCTGGATCGACCCCATCAGGCGGCGCAGCCGCACCGGCTCCGGCAGATAACCGGGCGCGTCGTAACACGCCTCGAACAACTCCTGGATCACATCGGCGACCGCCAGCCCCGCCGCGTGCAGGAACACGACATCCCGCCCCGCCCGCGCCCGATCCGCGGCGAACCGCCGCAGCAACGCCGACTTCCCCACCCCCGGCGACCCGCAAACCTCGACCGGCACCCCCTCCTCCACCCACTGCCCCACCAACGCCGATTCCGTTGCCCTGCCGAACAATTCACCCCCCGCCCGCGGCAACGGCCGCCCCACCGGCCGAACCCGCCGCGTCACCGCCGGAGGCGGCCCATCCCGCACGACGACATGCGACCCGTGCGCATTGATGACCACATTGTGATCACCCACGACCACCTGCCCGAACACATCCCCACCGACGTGCGACGAAATCCCGGCTCCCCCGTCCATGCTGCCTCCCCTCGGCGACGCAGCGAGTATATCCAGGGGGTGGTGTTTATCGAAGGGAATGTGCGGAATGGTTATCGGCCCCTAGGGGGGTTCGTGTTCGTTTGTTTCGGTCGCGAAATTCATTGCGCGCGTTGGTCGATGGGGCGAACGTCCTCTGTGGGGTGCGTGAGGATAGCGGGAGACGGTTTGCGGCTCCAGGGGTATGAACCCCCGAATTCGCCGCGCCTGTGATTGTTTCGGCCTGGGAATCCTTGCCATTTTCACATTGGCAGCTTTCGTCTATTGCAACAACTTCCACATGAACTATTTCCGGAAAGAGAATGACGACTAGTCGGTTATTTTCTGAACCCCGACATTACTTTCGAGTAGATGCTGCGGAGTATCCGATCGCGCTGTAGCGTGTGCTTCGATTCGACGGGACAACCCTGTTCTGCTCTCGCATTTGCGAGACGCGTCGGCGACGACGCACTTTTCTTCAAGGAGTACGAGATGACCGAGCCGTCCCCCGCCTCGCGGCAGCGCCACCCGTCGACCGCGCCGAAGACGCAGAAGAAATGGACTCGACTGCTCGGCATCTCGATACTGGCTCTCGCCGTGGCGACGCCCGTCTGCAACAGCGCTCTGGCGGCGGCCGACGTCGCTCGGCCGGAGGCGGTCGAATTCTCCCAAGTCAAGCGAGACATCACGCCCAGCCAGCGCAACGCCATCCAATCCGCCCAGCAGTACCTCAGCTTCAGTGCCTTCTCCCGCAGCGGCCTGATTCACCAGTTGGAGTACGAGAAATTCTCCACCGAAGATGCCACGTTCGCGGTGGACAGTCTGAATGTGGACTGGAACGAACAGGCGGTACGCTGCGCCAAGCAGTACCTCGATTACACCTCGTTCTCTCGGTCCGGATTGATCGATCAGCTGGTGTACGAAGGGTTCACCCGGGCGCAGGCCGAGTACGGAGCCAACGCCGCCTATTGATCGGTCATCGGTGTCGGCGCGCCCACCCGCTCCGCGCCCACCGCGACCCCCACGATCACACAAGGCTCCGTCCCATGATTACGCCACCCATGCCGCGTCCCGTTCTGAACAACCACATCCCCCGCACGCAGAACCGTCCGCTCACCGTCGTCGAGTTCGAGGGTGACCTCGCCGGAGACGACCATGACGTAATCGATCGTGTCGGTGGTGTGCATGCCGTTGCCGCCCGGCTCCTGAACGGCCATGGCCCCCGGCATCTTTCGCTCGAGGTCGGCAAGGGCCGCGGGGAGGTCGAGGTCGGCGGGTGGGGTCGGGGTGCCAGGGGGGATCTCGTTGATCATGAAACGGGAGCCGTTGCGCGGGGGGAACCAGGTGGGGGCGTGGTGGGGTGAGCCGTCGTCGGGGAAGGTCGGGTGGTCGTCGCGGCCCCAGAGGCGGTAGGCGGCGACGCCGGGGATCAGGTCGGTGGTGAGGGGCTCGACCATGGCGTCGTCGACCACGCGCGCCTTGCCCTCGGCGTCGTGGCCGGTCACCACGCGGCGAATCCTGGTGTGTACCATCGGATTTCCTTAATACGGTAGCGTATGGATACGCCACCGTATCTCGCGCTCCTCGGTCCCGTCAATACCCTGGCGTATCCTCCTTGCGTGGCCACCGAGTCGACCCGTCTGTCCGCCCGAGACTGGGCGCTCGCCGCGCTGCGAGCCATCGCGGACGGGGGACTGGCCGCGGTCGCGGTCGAACCGCTCGCCCGCACCCTCGGCGTGACCAAGGGCAGCTTCTACGCGCACTACCGCACGCGGGACGAACTCATCGACGCCGCCCTCGCGGAGTGGGTGCGCACGCACGGGGACGGCGGCCTCGCCGAGTTCGCGGCGATCGCGGACCCCGAACGACGACTGCGCGAATTGCTCACCACCGTCGTGGAATCCGTGCGTCCGCTGGCGCCGTCGGTGCATCTGAGCCTGCTCGGCGACCGCAACGACGCGCGCGTCGCCGACGCGGTACGCGAGGTGAACCACGCCCGGCTGGAATTCCTCACCCGCACCTATCGCGACCTCGGCCTGCCCCCGGATCGAGCCGAACAGCGGGCCCACATCGCCTACGCCGCCATCCTCGGCCTGCTGCACCTGGCCCAGACCGACGACGAAACCCGCCGTCCCGCAACGCTTTCCGACGAGGCGATCGCGATCTTCCTGCCGTGACCGAAAGGGGGTGTGCCGCACCCCCGAATCCCGCGCCCTGCCACCGCGCCGCGCACGCGCCCACACTCGACCCATGCTGACCACTTCGATCCCCACGCCGGTCACGCCCGCGCACCGGACCTCGACGGTGCTGATCCCCGCGCTGTTCGGCAGTTTCCTGATCATCCTCGACGCCTCGGTCGTGAACGTCGCCCTGCCCGACCTTGGGCGGCAACTGGGCGCGAATATGGCCGGGCTGCAATGGGTCGTCGACGGCTACACGCTGATGTTCGCGGCGCTGCTGTTGTCGGCGGGCGCGCTGGCCGACCGGATCGGGGCCGGGCGCGCGTTCTGCCTCGGCCTCGGCGGATTCGCGCTGGCCTCGGCGGCATGCGGGGCCGCGCCGACGCTGGGGTTGCTCGTGGCCGCCCGGTTCGCCCAGGGCGTGACGGCCGCGCTGGTATTGCCGTCCTCGCTGGCGCTGGTCCGCCAGGGCTACGACGATCCCGCGAAAAGGGCGTGGGCCGTGTCGATCTGGGCCGTCGCGGGGTCGTCGGCGATCGCGGCCGGGCCGGTGCTCGGCGGGCTGCTGACGGCGTGGAGCTGGCGGACCATCTTCCTGATCAACGTCCCCGTCGCGGCCGTGGCGCTGTGGCGGGCGCGCCGCCTCGCGCCGTCGCCGCGGCGGGCCACGCCCCTGGACCCGGCGGGGCAGATCGCCGCCGTGCTGGCCCTGGCGGGGCTGACCTTCGCGTTGATCGAGGGCGGCCGGATCGGCTACGCGGCGTGGCCCGTGCTGATCGCGTTCGGCATGGCCGTGCTCGCCGGGACGGCGTTCGCCGTCATCGAATCGCGGGTGCGCCGCCCGATCGTGCCGCCCGGACTCGTGGCACAGCGCACGGTCGCCATCATCCTGGGCGTCGGGTTCACCTTCAACGCCGCCTTCTACGGCATCGTGTTCGTGCTCAGCCTGTATCTGCAACAGACACGCCAGCTTTCGCCCCTCGCCACCGGCCTCGTCTTCGCCCCGACCATGCTGCTCATCATCGTCGCCAACCTCGCCTCCCCCCGCCTCGCCGGACGATTCGGCCCCCGCGTGCCGATCGTGACCGGTCAACTGATCGTCGTCACCGGCCTGCTCCTGCTGCTGGCCGCCGGCCCCACCACCCCCGCCCCGCTGATCGCCGCGCTCGCCATCCCGATCGGCCTCGGCGGCGGCATCGCCGTCCCCACCCTGATGACCGTCCTCCTCGACAGCGTCGCCCCCGAACGCGCGGGCATGGCCGGCGGCATCTTCAACGCCGTCCGCCAGGTCGGCGGCGCCACCGCCGTCGCGATCTTCGGCTCCCTCCTCGCGGGCACAACCGACCCCCGCTCCGGCATGACCCTGAGCCTGCTGGTCGCGGCCGTCCCACTGCTCGTCACCGCGGGCGTGTCGATGGGGCTACGCCGCACGCGGTGACTCTCGACGCCGGGGGCTGCCGCTCATCCCTCCCATGAACACGCCGGTGACACGAGGCGGCCGCTCATCCCGGCCCACGGGCACGCCGGTGACACGCGGGCTGGCGGTGGCCCGGAAACATGCGCGCGGCGGCTGCCCTAGGATCGCGTCGTGCTGAGAGAACTCGCGGGGTCCGCCGCCGTCCTGGGTGTCGCGCTGTACGGTCCGGCCGTGGCCGGTCCGGCGCACGCCGTCGAATCCGCTTCCGGCACAGCGGGATTGGATCCCGCGCTGGCCGCCGCCTACACCCTCGCCGAGCAGGAGGCGCATGCGCAGGGGGTGCCGCTGTCGATCACCTCGGGGTACCGCACCCCGGCCGAGCAGCAGCGGCTGTGGGAGGACGGGATCGCCGAGTACGGCAGCCCGGAGGCCGCGCGGCGATGGGTGCTGCCGCCGGAGGAGTCGACCCACGTCCAGGGCAAGGCGGTCGACGTCGGACCGGAGGAGGGGGCGCACTGGCTCGAGGTGAACGGGAACCGGTGGGGGCTGTGCCGGACCTTCGACAACGAGTACTGGCATTTCGAAATGACCACCACCCCCGGCGGTGTGTGCCCGCCCCGGGTGGCCGACGCCAGCGAGCGCTGACCTTCCAGCAAACTCGGGCGGACAGCGCATTGTCCGCCCGATTCGTATGCGCGCGATCGCGCCGTTCGGCATCCTGTCGAACTGGCGGTGCTCGGCGAACGGCCGGGCGAGACGAAGACGGAGGGCCGAGTGGGACGGCGGATCTCGGGCGCGATCGAATGGTCGGTGCCGATGGACACGACGCGCGCGGAGCGCACGCGCAAACCGGCGGCGACCGGATGGGGCTCGTATTGTCCGCCGGTCTGGCTGCTGGTGGAACTACCCACCGCGCTGCTGCTGGCCGTCTTCGTCGGCACCGGCTGGCTCGGCTATGCGGGGACAGGTGATCCCGCACCCGTTCCCGCGGAGGTCGTGGTGGCGCCCGCCGACGCTCCCCACGGACCGCGCTGAGCGACCGCGCAAATCGGATGTGCCACAATCGCTTCCGTACCCCAGCCCCTCGTGGAACGGAGCCCCATGCGTGTCGGCGGATTTCTCGATGTGGTCGGCAGTCGCCGGATGGCCGTCACGGTGCTCGCGGCGATCACGGGCCTGTACTACCTGATCGTCGCGATCACCAATTGCACCGACACCGACACCAATCGGCGAGGTGTGGACGCCGTGCTATCGATGCGGCGCACCATCCATCACGGTTCGACCGACTGGCACGCGATCACCGACAGCACCGTGATCCTCATCGTCTACATCCTCATCGTCGCCTGGGAATTCCTCATCGCGCTGGTGCTGCTGTCGGCCGCGGTCGCGTGGATCCGCACCCTGCTCGGCCGCCCCGCCCAGGCACTGGCCATGAAACTGGCCACCCTCGGCTGGACCATGGTCGTGCTGCTGTTCCTCGGCGGCTTCCTCACCATCGCGGGCGAATGGTTCCGGATGTGGGCCAACAAGGAGGTCAACGCGTCGTCCGCGGCCTTGCAGAACTTCCTCGTCGCCGCCGTCGGCCTCATCCTGGTCCACCTGCCCGACCGCGACCTTCCCCCGCCGCCGAACTGAGCGCGTCCATGGGGGATCGGTCCTGTTGCCATGGCACGGCACGATGGCCGCACGATCGCGCTCAAACTGATCGCTCTCGCCGGACGTCAGCCCGAAGTGGTCCTCAATCCGAAACGTTCCAACCGGGAATCGGGATATCGACATACTCTCGCCCCGGTACCTTCGTGCTGAGAATGCCTCCGTCGTAATGAAGCGTATATCTCAGTATCGGCGATCCGAACGCCTCCCGGGGCACGCTGACGAGAAGACCCTTTTCAACCAGCGCCCGAAGCGGAACCGCGATGTCCTCGAATTCGAACGGATCGTCGATCGGAATCGCTAGCACAAGTCCGAGTCCGAGGTGGACCAGAATCGCGTCGTCCTCCTCCGTCAGGGTCAGCAGAGGAGCGATGGTGTCTGCCGGGAGCCCGACGATTGTTCCGGATTCCTCGTCGAGTAGGAAGCGCCCACGGGCCGAGAACTCCGCTCGGAGCCATCGGTGCAAATCATTCAAGACTTTGCCATGCTCGTGCATCAGTCGACGACCTCTCTCTTTCAACACTTGACAGAAGACAGGGGTCCGTAACCATTCTGGTAATTCTTCCAGGTTCGGCCGCCGACAGTAATGTACCCCTCCGCGATACCTATGTAGTCACCGGGTACGCACGGAGTGCCCTGGGCCGACATGACGGTATATTTCTTCCCAGTCTCCGGGCTCTGGACGGTGCGCTGCGCGATGCTGGAATCGACCTGTGTCACCTTGTCTCCATCTATCTTTGCGAAATAGATGATGACGTCAGCCCGGTCGATCGTACCCTGGCAGATCATTGTTCCCTTGACGTCCATCAGCTGAGGTGAACCTTTCGACTGATGCACGTTGTGCACCTGCACATCGCACGATCCCCCAGGGTCCGCGCTGGCTTGGCCGGGCCACAGTGGCGCTGAAACAATCTCGAGCGAGATAATCAAAGCGCCAGCGAAAGGCAACACCTTCATCTGATCCCCCATTAACACCGGCTCGACCGGAATGCTCGTCAGCCGCATCGAGCGACTGTGCTCGTAGGCTACCTCGAGAACGAAACCCTCGCCAGTGCTTATCACGCGGAGTATTCAGCTCCCGACTTTGATGGAAGGCTGGGAGCCGGGAGGTAGTGTAAAAGAGACCGCCCGCTCAGATATCGACCACCTTCCCAGGATTCAACAGATTCCCGGGATCCAACGCCCGCTTGATCACTTTCATGATCTCCGCGGCCGTCCCGTGCTCCTCGGTCAGATATCGCTTCTTGGCCAGCCCGATGCCGTGCTCACCGGTCGCGGTGCCGCCGACATCGAGCGCGTGCCGCACCACCAGATCCGAGAACCGTTGCGCCGCTTCGGCTGTCGCGTCGCGATACGGGACCACGACGTGGACGTTGCCGTCGCCGATGTGCCCGGCCACGCTCACCGCGAGCCCGAGTTCGGCGCCGAAGCGGGTGGCGGCGGCGACCGCGCCCGGGATCCGGGACAGCGGGACGGCGGTGTCGGTGACCAGGAAGCGGTTGCCGGGGTGGGCCGCCTTCAGCGCGAAGAACAGCGTGTGCCGGTCCTCCCAGAGGCCGTGGCGCGCGGAATGGTCACGGGCCGTGGCGATGTCGAGGGCGTCGTGGGCCCGGCACACCCGCAGGATCTCGGACTCGTCGGCGCTCGCGGCGGCCCCCGACGCCGCCTCGAGATCGATGAACAGCGCGGGCGACACCGGATACGACGTGCCCCGGAACGCGTTGATCGCGGCCATACTCGCGGCGTCGACCAGTTCCAGGCGGCTCACCGGCAGCGCCAGCCCCAGCATGTCCACGGCCGCGGCCACGGCGGCGGTGACCGTCGGGAACGAGATCCGCAGCGCGCGAAGCCATTCCGGGATCGGATGCAGGCGCACGGTCAGTTCGGTGATGACGCCGAGCGTCCCGGCCGAGCCGATGAGCAGATCCCGCAAATCGTATCCGCTGGCCGACTTGCGCACCGCCCGCCCCAGTCGCGCCACCGAACCGTCGGCGAAAACCGCTTGCAGCGCAAGCACATTCGAGCGCATTCCGCCGTACCGCACCGAGGTGGTGCCGCTGGCGTTGGTGGCCGCCATCCCGCCGAGCGACGCGTCCGCGCCGGGATCGACGGTGAACTGCAAACCGTGCTCGGCCGCGGCGGCATTGAGCCGGGTCCGGGTGACCCCCGGCTGCACGGTCGCGGTGAAATCGCCGGGCGCGAGGTCGAGAATCCGGTCGGCGGGGGAGAGGTCCACCACCAGTTCGTCCCCGCGGGCGAGCAGATGCCCCTCCAGACTCGTTCCCGCCCCGCGCGGAATCAGTGGCGTTCCCGTATCGCGCGCCCACTCCACGATCGCGCGCACCTCCTCGACACCGGCCGCCGCGGCGACGCCCACCGGGCGGCGACCCGAGCGGCCGGTCTCGTCGAGCAGATACTGGTCGAGCACCGCGCCGCGGGTGTCGACCGGGACCGGCACGGTCCTCACTCGCGCTCCAGGATGGTGGTGACCAGCATGGTGTGGTCCTCCATCCGCCGCGCCACGCTCCACCCGAGATCGGCGAAGGCGCCCTCGTACTCCTCCCGCGTCCACAGCCGCACCCCGGTGATGGAGTGGTAGATCTCGTAGGTCGGGGAGAACCACGGCTGCCCGGTCCAGTGTGGCGCCTCGAGCAGGTACCCGTCGCCGATCACCAGGCGGCGCACATTGGGGAACCAGTCCATCCAGCCGCGCAGCACGGCCGCGATGCCCTCCCCGTCGCTGGCGAGCTGATGCAGCAGGAAGAACGACATGGCCGTGGTCACCGACTCCCGGTCGACCGAGTCCAGCCACGCGGGCGGTTCGGCCTCCGGCTGCACCGATCCGGCCAGCAGCGTGACCCGGTCGGACAGCCCCATGCGCGCGAATTCCGCTGTGGCCGTGTCGATCACCTCCGCCTCGATGTCCACGCCGACGAATGTCTCCTCCGGCGCGGATTCGGTCAGCGCCATGATGCGCCCGGCGTCGGCGCACCCCAGATCGATGGTCCGGCCCGGGGTGTCCGCCGCGATCGTCCGGCCGATGGCCGCGAAGATCTCCGGCCGCCGCCGCGCGATATCGGTGCAGCCGCGCGCGACCTCCCCGGGTTCGGTTGCGGCGGGGATGTATTCGCGATGGGCGCTGTCGGACAGCTGCCGGAACGTCGGCTCCCAGCCGCGCACCGCGACCCGGACGAAGCCGCGGTTCTTGCCGACGTCGTGGCCGGTGTGGGTGAGGTGGTAGCGGTGTCCGCGCCGGGTGAGGAAGCCCGCGCGGACCAGACCGTCGGCGACGGTCTGCTGGATGCCGGTGGTGGGCGCGATGGTGTCACCGCCCAGAAGCGTTGTCCACCAGCCCCAGTCGTCGGCGGCGACGATGAGTTGCCCGGCGGTCTGACCCTCGATGACATCCCGGATGGTGAAGTCGCCGACGGCCGAGGAATGCTGGAAAAGCGGAGTCGCTGCGGTCATGATCGTTCTTCCTGATGCGGGGCGAGCGCGATCGCCTTGATTTCGATGAGCAGCCCGTCGATGGGCAGGGTCACGACGGTGGTCGTCCGCGCCGGTGCGGCCGTCGTGAAGAAGGCGGCGAACGCGGCATTCCATTCGGAAAACCAGCGCCGCTCGGCGAGAAAGCAATCCAGAGCGAGCACATCGGCCCGCGAAGCACCCGCATCCGCGAGCACCTTGTCCAACTGCCCCAACACGGCATCGACCTGTTCGCCGAAGCTCCGCGCGGAGACGGTGAGCGTATCGGGATCGACGGCCGCGAGCCCGGAGGTGAACACCAACCCCCCGCCCGCCCGCGCCGCGGGAAACGATGCGCCGCTCACGATTCGGCCCTCGTATCCCGCGCCACCCGCGTCCTACGAGGCCGCCCCCTCACGATCACGGCCTCGTGCGTCATGTGGCGTCGGTCGGGGTGTCCGCTCGTGATCAGGCCCTCGTGTACTGCACGGCGTCGGTCCGGGTCGGAGGGTCCGCTCGTGATTAGGCCCTCGTGTGCCGCGCGGCGTCGGTCCGGGTCGGGGTGGCCGCTCATGATCGGGCCCTCGTGTGCCGCGCGGCGTCGCTTCGGATCGGGGTGGACGCTCATGATCAGGCCCCCGTGTGCCGCGTGGTGCCGGTCGCCATGGCCGCTCATAGTTCGGCCGTTGTCTGCCGCGTGGCGTCGCGCCGGGTGCGAGAGCCCCCTCATGATTCGGCCCTCGTCACCCGTGCGGCATCGATGTCGGCGATGGTGTTCGCCCCGGCGAGGATCATGAGCGTGCGCAGTTCCTCGGTGAGCAGTTCCAGGACGCGGGATACGCCGGACTCTCCGGCGGCGGCGAGGCCGTAGATGGCGGAGCGGCCGATGATCACCGCGTCCGCGCCCAGGGCGAGGGCGAGGAAGATGTCGGCTCCCGTACGGATCCCGCTGTCGAGCAGTATCGGCAGTTCCGGGCCGACCGCGGCGCGGATGCGGGGGAGCATGTCCAGGCTCGCGGGGGCCGGATCCAGTTGGCGGCCACCGTGATTGGAGACCACCAGGGCCGACGCGCCGACGGAGACGGCGCGTTCGGCGGCGGCGGGGGTGAGCACGCCCTTGGCGATCCACGGCAATCCGAAGCCGGTGGCGGCCTCGGCCAGCGCCGACCAATCCCATACGGTGCCACCGTGTTTGAGCAACTGCCCGAACACCTCCGCGACGCCGGGCGCCCCGTTCTCGCCGGTCAGATTGCCCGCGAAGTGCCGCAGATCCGGATCGAACCGGTTGGCCATATTGCGGGTGCGGAATCCGCCGACCGGACAGTCGACCGTCACGCACAGCGCCTCGAACCCGCGCTGGGCCAGCCGCCGCGCGATCGCCCCGGCATGGGCGAACGGATGCAGTTGCGCGATGCGGGCGGCGCGCGGGGCGGCCGCGCGCACCCTGTCGTAGGAGTACGCGCCCGCCTCCGGCACGATCGCCAGCGCCCCGTGCCGCTCCGCGGCCCGCGCGACGGCCTGGTGCCCTTCGGGATGGAACAGCGTGTCCCCGCCGAACGGCGCGGTGAGAATCGGTGTGGCCAAGGGCATTCCGAGGAATTCGGTGCCGGTGTCGGGAGCGCCGACCCCGCTCATCGGCTCGGGCAGGATCCGCCAGCGGCCGAACGCCGCCCGATTGCCGCGCAGGGTCACCTCCTGGCCCGCGCCGCCCTCAAGGAAGTCGAACACGTCGGCGGGCAGGGCCGCGGCCGCGGCGCGATGGATCTCGTCGAGCGTGCCGTAGTCGACACGGGTGGGGTAGAAGCTGTCGAGCTGGGCGGTCATGCGACGACACCTCCGGTCGGAACCACACGATGACGACGGCCGTAGCCGAGATACAGCGCCGCGCCCGCCGCGCTCCAGATCACGAACCGCAACCAGGTCAGCGCCTCGAAAGTGGTTGCCAGCCACGCGCATCCGGCGATCGCGAGCACCGGCACGACCGGCACCAGCGGGACCCGGAACGGCCGCGGCCGGACAGGATCGGTGCGGCGCAGTACCAGCACGCCCAGCGCCACCACGACGAAGGCGAACAGCGCGCCGATATTCACCAGTTCGGCGACGGTGTCGATCGGCAGCAGCCCCGCCACGACCGCGATGACCGCGCCCATGAGCAGGCTCAGCCGCACCGGCACCCCGCGCGCGGTGAGCTGGCACAACGACTTCGGCATCAGTCCGTCGCGGCTCATAGCGAACACCAGCCGCGTCTGCCCGTAGCAGACCATGAGCAGACCCTTGGTCAGGGCCACGACCGAGGCGACCAGGATGACCTTACCGGTCCAGCCCGCGCCGATGGCCGCCAGCGCCGTCGCGACGGGCGCGGCATTGTTCAGCTCGGAGTACGGCGACACGCCCGTGAGCACGGCGCTCACCGCGACGTAGAGGGCGGTCGCGATGACGACCGAACCGATGATGCCCCACGGCAGATCGCGGCGCGGTTCGCGGGTCTCCTCGGCCGAGGTGGCGACGATGTCGAAGCCGAGATAGGCGAAGAAGGCGAGCGCCGCGCCCGCCGCGATGCCGTTGACGCCGAACGGCATGAACGGCGTCCAATTATGGGCCTGAATATGCGGTGACCCGATGGCGATGACGAGCACGAGAACACCGATCGTCAACGCGACGAGCGTTTTCACCACGCGCGCGGCTATTTTCACCTCGAATACCAGCACGCCCACCAGGGCGACGACGATCAGCACCGCGGGCAGATTCACCACCCCGCCCGCGCTCGGCCCGGCGGTGATGGCGGTCGGGAGGGTCACCCCGAACAGTGAATTCAGGGTCGCGCCGAACAGTCCGGACCAGCCGATGGCGATGGCCGCGGCGGCGACCGCGTATTCGAGCAGGAGATTCCAGCCCACGAAGAATGCGGGCGCCTCGCCGAGCGTGGCGGCCGTATAGGTATAGGCACTGCCCGATTGCGGTGTCATGGAGGCCAATTCGCTGTAACACAGCGCGACCAGGACGCAGATGCCCCCGGCCAGCACGAACGACAGCATGATGGCGGGTCCGGCCTTGGTGGCCGCGGCGATGCCGGTGGTGACGAAAATGCCCGCGCCGACGATGGCGCCGACGCCCATCGCGATCAGGTCGACGCGGCCGAGGCTGCGTTCGAGACCGCGGGATGTGGCGACCGATGTGGTTGTTGCCATGGGAGGAATCCATTCGCTGGGAATGTATTTCGGGTGGTTCGTATTCAGTGAACCAATCGCAGTTTGTGGAACGATGAACTCAAGTAACGGCTTCGTTTCGTATTCCAATGTGGCGCAATGGATTCGGAAAAAGGGCAGGCTCGAATTCCGGCGGCCCGTGTATCGGGTGCCGGAATTCGAGCCTGAATATCGTGTTGCGGCTGGTGCTGCGCCGGTCGGAAAGCTATTACGTGATGAGGGCCTTCGGCGTTGTGACGTGAATTCGAATCGGGCTGCCTTCGGGCAGTGACCGATGTGAGCAGAACGGGATGGATTTCGCTGTCGTGGAGCCGATTTCGGAACGAGTCGCTGATTACATGGTGCTGACCTTCGAGACGGCGGAATCGACAGAACGGTGCCCGGCGGGCGAGCGCCGAGCCAGCGTGGTCGCCACGGCCAGGGCGAGCAGCACCGCTGCCGCGGCGACGACCGCGTCGCGCATGGACGCCACTGTGGCGATCACGCCGAGCCCGATGGTGCCGACCGCGGCGCACAGGTAGGCGAGCGCGGCGAACCGGGCCGAGACCCGGGCGTGCTGATCCGGAGGCGTCGCGGCGCTGACGATCCGCAGCCCCGCGCGATACGCGATGCCCTGCCCGAACCCCGCGATCGCGCCGCCCAGCAACAGCAGCGGCAGACTCGGCCACCACGACACCGCGGCGGCGACCCCGACCCCGGCGATGATGATCAGCTGCGCCGAAACCGGTTCGGCCGCAAGCCTGTTCGGGGCCAGCACGCGCTGGGCGGCCCACGCGGAGATCAGATACAACGTCACCGGCGCGGCCAGCAACGCGAGGTTGGTCGTGGCCAGCAGCTCCGCGCCGTAGGACGGCAGCAGCGCCACCACGAGCCCCGCCGACATCCACGCGGCGATCCCGCTCAGATAGCCCGCGAGGGGCGACTCCGGGCGCGATACGGGGACGGTACGGGCCGAGGCCGCGGCCGCCGGGCGGACCGCGCGATCGGCCACCACGATCGCGGCGACGGCCCCGAGCAGTGTCGCGTGCACGACATACACCGTCACCCCGGGCGCGGGCAGGTACTGCGCGATCGCCGCCGCCGCGAGCGTGCCCAGCGCCGAACCCGATACGGTCGCGCTGGCCATGGCGGTGCGGCCCCCTTCGCCGCGCCGCTCCAGGATCAACCCGGCCAGCGACCCGGTCACCAGCCCGACCGACAGTCCCGCGCAGATCCGCGCCACGCACGCGAGCCACGCCGAATCCGCTTGCGCCATACAGACATCCGCGGCCACCCCGAACAGACTCCCCACCCCGATCCGCCACCACCACGCCGCGCGCGAGCCGGGCGTGCCCACCAGCACCAGGGCCGGGGTCAGGGCGAACAGGTACGCGGCGAAGATGACGGTGACCGCCAGCGGCGCCAGCGCCCAGGCATGCCGATAGAACGGCATCATGCCGGTCGCCAGATTGGGCTGCGCCATGATCAGTACCAGAAGCGCACCCGGGGCCGCTGTCCGCATCCGTCCCCCTAACCGAGGAGATCTTCTCGACTGAGCATAAGCAATTGAGAAGAAGTTCTCTACTCGAACACGGTCTCGGCCCTCTCGCTCCGCGAACGCCGTCGTTTATGCAGGATGGAGTGGTGCCCGTGAACACCCGCAGTGACGCGCAGCGCAGCCGGATGCTGTTGGTAGACGCGGTCGGCAGCCTGTTGCGCGCCGGCCGCGTCGGATTCTCGATCCCGGAACTGGCCGCCGAGGCCGGGGTCGGCGTCGCGACCGCCTACCGACATTTCGGCACCCCGCAGGACGCCATGCAGGCGTTCCACCGCCGCGCGATCGAGCGGCTGCTCGAGGCGTTCGGCACGGTCGCGGTCGATCTGGACCCGGTCGAGCGCTTCCACCGCTTCTGCCGCGTGTGGGTCGAGGACGCCATGCAGTGGGGCCCGGCCGTCCGCTACATCCGCAGCAGCAAGGGCTTCATCGAACGCCTCTCCACCGGCGACGAATTCATCACCGCCCTGCACGACATCCTCGCCGACGTCCTCACCGCCCTCGCCCGCGCGGGCAAATCCACCGAGGGCGACACCACCTACGCCGTCCTCATGTGGATCACGGTCTTCGACGAACGCGTCGTCTACGACCTCACCGAACACCGCGGGTGGTCGGCGGCCGAAACGACCGACCACCTCACGCGTGCGGTGGCGGGGGCGTTGGGTATTTCGGTGTGAAAGACGTTGCCGCTCAGGCGGAATGACCCGGGTCCAGGTGTGCGACCGCGGCGAAGCGCAGGACGCCGCCGCTCTCGGCGCGCATGTGTCCCGCCGTCGGTTCGAGGACCACGCCGACATGGTCGCCGAGGTCATAGCGGTCGATGATGCGGCCGGTGAACCAGCCCGGGGTCGCGGCCAGGATGGGTAGGCCGTCGGGGCCGGAGTACCACTCGCAGTGCGCGAATTTGTCGATGCGGTCGCCGCTTTCGGAGCCGAACAGCCGCGCCAGCGGCAGTTGCTGGGCGCCGAGCAGATGGACCGCGAGCCCCTCGGCCTCGGCCGCGACCCGGAAGGTGTTGTTGGTCTTGGACAATCCCACCAGGAAGCGGCGCGGGTTGATGCTCACCTGCGTGGTGAAACCGACCAGGCACCCCGCTCGCCGTCCGGCCGCCTCCGTGGTGACCACGACCATGGGGTTGTCCGCGGTCGCGACGAACTCGTCGAAGTACGCGTGGATCGTGTCGGTATCGCCGGACATCACTTCTCCTGCGGGGTTCGGTGCGAGTCTGCCGACGGGCAACCCGCATCATGATGCCCGGTTTGCCCGGCGGGGGAAAGCCGACGGCCGCCTCGCATGGACGCGACCTTCCGGGGTATGTCGCGACCTGCGAGGAGAGGAGTACACCGATGCGACTGCGGCGTGTCACACCCTACGGCTGCGGCCTGAGCCGGGTACGGCGGGGACGCGGGTTCTCCTACGTCGACGACGCGGGCGATCCGATCACCGATGATGAAGTCACACAGCGCATTCATGATCTGGCCATACCCCCGGCGTGGCGAAAAGTGTGGATCTGTCCGCATTCCAACGGACACATCCAGGCCGTGGGTGTCGACGCCGCTGGGCGACGCCAGTACCTGTACCACGAGCAGTGGCGACGCGACCGCGACGAGGAGAAATTCGACCGCGTGCTCGAGGTCGCCGCGAGGTTACCGGCGCTGCGCGAGCAGGTGTGCCGGGATCTGAGCCGCCCCGGCCTGGACCGCCGGCGCGTGGAGGCGGTCGCGCTGGGCCTGCTCGATCGCGGCGTGTTCCGCGTCGGCGGCGAGGAGTACGCCGAGGAGCACGGCACCCGCGGCGTGGCCACCCTGCTGCGCGAACAGGTCCGCGTCTCCGGCGACGAGATGCTGTTCGACTATGTCGCCAAGGGCGGCATCCGCCGCCGCGTCCGCATCGCCGAACCCGAACTGGCCCGCGCCGTGCGCGCCCTGCGCCGCAACCGCCACCCCAGCGGCCGCCTGCTCGTCTACGGCAAGGGCGAGGACCTGCACGAACTGCATTCCGGCGACATCAACACCCGCTTCAAGGAACTCGTCGGAGAAGACCACAGCGCCAAGGACTTCCGCACCTGGCAGGCCACCGTCCTCGCCGCCGCGGGCCTGGCCGCCGTCGACTGTCCGCCGTCCCAACGCCGCCGCAACAGCACAATCCGCCAGGTCATGGTCGAGGTATCCGAGGCCCTCGGCAACACCCCCACCGTCGCCCGCAACTCCTACGTCGACCCCCGAGTCATCGAGGCCTGGGAGCACGGCCACACCATCGAACCCGCCCTCCGCCGAGCCCGCCGCGCCCCCACCGACGACGACCGCCAAGCCATCATCGAACGCGCCGTCCTCCGCCTCCTCCGCCCCAAGTCCCGCTGACACCCCAAGCCGGGCGAACGCCCCCAGGCCCACCAACCCAGCCGCACCCTTTATTCGAATCCGCACCCCTTGTATGGCCCTGCAACGGGTGCGGATTCGAAGAAGGGGTGCGGCTGGGGTGGCCGAGCAAGGGGTGCGGAACCGCACAGAGGGTGCGGCTGGGGTGCCGGGCAATGGATGCGGATTCCGATAAGGGGTGCGGCTGGGGTCGGGGACGTTTGGGGCAACCTGCCCGGGTAATCAGGGACCATGACCGAGATCGACAACGCACCCCGGACCGAGGGCGGCTCGGTGACCGGAGACGCCGATTTGGTGGACATCCTGAGCAATGCGCGTGCGGCGCAGGCGGGGTGGGCGCGGACGCCCGCCGCCGAGCGGGCCGCGGCGCTGCACGCGGCGGCGGAGACGCTGCGGGAGCGTGCGGGGGAACTCGCGGCCGTGCTGGAGAGCGAGACCGGGAAACCGGCCGAATCGGGCCGGGAGGGGGTGCTGGCCGGGGCGGGGACGTTCGATCAGTACGCCGAACTCGGCCCGGTGCACGGCGGTCGGACATTGCAAGGAGGTTGGGGCGCAACCGATTTCATGATCCCGCAACCCCGGGGCGTGGTGGTGGCGCTGACGCCGTGGAACGACCCGGTCGCGATCGCCGCGGGCCTGGTGGGCGCGGCGCTCGTCACGGGGAACACGGTGGTGCACAAGCCGAGTGAGCGGTGTCCGCGCACGGGCGAGTTGCTGGGTCGGCTGCTCGCCGAGCACGTTCCGGCGGGCGTGGTGCAGACCGTCTCCGGTGACGGCCGCGTCGGCGCGGCGCTGGCGGGTTCGTCGGACGTGGATGTGATCGCGCACGTCGGCGGTTCGGCGACCGGACGCGCCATCGCGGCCGCCGCCGCGCGAACCGGCGCGAAGGTGCTGCTGGAGAACGGCGGAAACGATCCACTGCTCGTCGACGCCGACGTCGATCCGGTATGGGCGGCCGAGCAGGCCGCGATCGGGGCGTTCGCCAACGCCGGGCAGATCTGTGTGTCGGTGGAGCGCGTGTACGTCCATCGCGGCGTGGCCGAGGAGTTCACCCGAGCCCTGTGCGAGCAGGCCGAGCGCTGGAATCGCGACCCGCAGCCGCTGGTCGACGAGCGGCTGCGGCAGGAGGTCCACGCCCAGGTGAGCGAGGCCGTGGCGGACGGCGCGAAAGCCGTTGTGGGCGGGGTCATCTCGGGAAGCGCGCCGATCTATCCGGCCACCGTCCTCACCGGCTGCACACCCGCCATGCGGATCATGCGCGAGGAGACGTTCGGGCCGATCGCCCCGGTGCGGGTGGTGGACGACTTCGAGTCCGGGCTCGAGGAGGCGTGTGCCGACGAATACGGTTTGGCGGCAACGGTTCTCACCAATTCCATGGAACACGCCCAGGAAGCCTGGCGCGCGCTGCCGGTCGGTACGGTGAAGATCAACGCGGTCTTCGGCGGCGCGCCGGGCGGCGCCGCGCAGCCTCGGCGCAATTCCGGGAGCGGATACGGATACGGGCCCGAACTGCTCGACGAGATGACGACCACCAAGGTGGTCCACTGGGAGCCCGCGCCGGGCCGACGCTGATCGGCGGGGCGCCCTCCCCGGCGTCGCTCAGAAGTCGAGCGAGGGCACCCGCGCGTACACGCCGGGATACCCTTCCCGCGCGGCCCCCTTACCCCACGAGGTGAGACCCGCGATCTTCCCGTCGATCAAAAGCGGTCCGCCACTGTCGAATTCGGCGCTGTCGGCGGCGGGGGAGCCCGCGCAGAACGCCTCGGCGGGGTCGTAGGCCGAGTCGTAGGCCGCGGCGCAGTCGGCGTCGGAGCGGAGCGGAATCGTGGCCCGGCGCAGGACCGCGTTGGACCAGTCGTCCTCCTGGGTGACGCCCCAGCCCACCACCGTGCCCGAATCCCCGTGCGGCGTGGTCAATTCCGCGGTCGGCAGGTCGACCGGGTGGGCGAGCGTCAGGAGGGCGACGTCGTGATGGTTGGCCATATCGCCCTCGAACAGCGTGATGCCGAAATCGGGATGCAGATGCACCGACCGCACCCCGACCGTGATCCCCTCCCCGGTCCGAAGATCGGTGCGGCCGAACGTGACCCGCATGGCGGATGGGGCGACCCCCGCGACGACCGCGCAGTGTCCGGCCGTCAACACCTGGTCCGGCGCGACGAGCGCACCCGCACAGAACTGTCCGCCGGGCCGTAGCGGGAACGCCGGGGAGCCGATGGCGGCCAGCCACGGGTACGCCGACGCCGACGTCTCGGTCCCGCCGACCACGCCCTCGGCGGGCGACGCCACACCGACGGCGACGAACAGGGCCGCCGCCACGGCGGCAATACGACGCGGATGCATGATCTCGGCCTCTCTGTCGATGCTCCGCCTTACGGTACGACACATGACCACCTGGACCGAGTTCGCGGCGGCGGCCCCGCGCATCGCCGCCACCTTCCTCCGCCGCCACGCCGCCACCACCGGCCTGTGCCTGCTGGCCACCACCCGCGCCGACGGCTACCCCCGCATCTGCCCCCTCGAACCCCGCGTCTTCGAGGGCGAACTCTGGATCGGCGGCATGCCCGGCACCCGAAAATTCGCCGACCTGGCCCGCGACCCCCGCTTCTGCCTCCACACCGCCACCGTCGACACCCACGTCACCGACGGCGACGCCAAACTCTGGGGCGCCGTCCACCACGTCCCCGACCCCGCCCTCCACCAGCGCTACGCCGAATGGCTCTACGCCACAACAGGTTTCGACCTCCGAGGCCGGACCTTCGACACGTTCTACGCCGCCGACATAACCTCCGCCTCCGCCGTCGAGATCAACGAGGGCCACATGGACGTCGTCATCTGGAAACCCAGCAAGGGCGAGTACGTCGTGCGGAAGCATTGAGGGCCCACCACTTCTCTCCGCCGAGTCGCCGGACCGCATGACCTCGACCCGGCGCTGGCGCGCCGGGCCGAGGTACAGGGGTGATGCCGGGCCTGGTGCAGTGGGCTGATGCTGGCCCGGGGTGCGGGTGCAGTGGTGCCGGGGCGGGGTGTGGGTGGGCTGATGTCGGACGGCGGCGCGGGTGGGGCGATGCCGAACCAGGGGTGCGGTGAATGATTCCGGGCCGCAATGTGCGTGGGCTGATGTCAAGCCGGGTGCGGGTGGAGCGTGCGGGGTCGGGTGCGGGTGGGCTGGCGCTGGGCCAGGTGTGGATGGGTTAGCGCCGGGCCGGGGTAGGGGGTGAGGCCCCCGCCGAGGGCCTCCGCTCTGTCCCCACCGACCGGCCTTCACTCTGTCCCCGCCGACCGGCCTCCACCCTGTCCCCGCCGAGCGAAGCGAGGCTGGGGTCACACGCTGGCCGCGTGCACCGCCGCCAACCGAGCCGTCCGAATCGCGTTCCACAACGGCCGGAACAATGTCTCCTGAGCCTGCATCGCGCTCGCCGACGCGGGCGAGGACGTCGGCGTCCGCTGCGCGACGGTGAGAATGGCCGCCACATGGTCGGCCGAGTCGAGGATGCGCCGGGCGCGCAGGGGAGCCGAATCGGGGTACTGGTGGCGGGAGTAGGCGGCCAGTTCGTCCTCGATCAGTTCCCGGGGGTCGTCGTCGCCCGTGCCGATACCGGTGGTCTGGAGGCGCATGAGGGCGTCGGCGGCGTCGCGGACGGCCTCGCGCATGGCGTATTCGGCCTCGCCCAGGGCGACGTCGGGGACGGGGGTGGGGATCGCGGTGCGGTAGACGGTCCATTGCAGGGTGTCCTCGTCGACCCACTGCGGGACCAGGCCGGTGCCGTCGGAGCCGGGTGTGCCGATGAGGATGCCCTCCTCGGCTTCCATTGCGGCCGTGGCGAATTCGGAGCCGACGGGCAGGCCGCGGGGGTCGCCGGGGACCGGGAGCACCAAGCGCAGATGCGCGCCGGGCGCGCGCACGGCCTCACGAATCACCTTGAGCAGCACCATGATTCCCGAACCGGCGTCGAGCGGTTCGGCGGCGGGCCAGGGCAGGCCGGTGTGGCCGCCGGTCACCGGATCGCCCGCCGCGAGGCTCTGCCGGGAAGCCCACGCCCGCAGCGCGTCCAGCACGTCGTCGGGCGCGCTGCGGCCCGCGAGCCACGAGCCCGCCCACAACGTCAGCGTCGCACTGGGGGAACACATGTGTTCGAGCATAACTGGGTCGTTGCGTACGCACCCGCCGTGGCGAAACCCGGCTACCGCGGCTCGGTGACGAAATCGATCAGCCGTTCCACCGCCCCGATGAGCGGCGATTCCAGATCCCGGAACGAGTCGACCGCTTCGTAGACCCGCCGCCACCCGTCGCGCGGCGTGCCCCAGCCCAGCCGCGCGCACACCCCGGTCTTCCAGTCCTCCCCGCGCGGCACCTCGGGCCACGCCGCGATGCCGACGGCCGCGGGCCGCACCGCCTGCCACACATCGATGTAGGGATGTCCGGTCACCAGCACGTGCGGGCCGAGCCCGGTGGTGAGCGAGGTCTCCTTCGATCCGGTGACCAGATGATCGACCAGCACCCCCACCCGCCGCCCGGGACCCGGCTCGAACTCGGTGAGCCGTTCGGCCAGATTGTCCAGTCCCTCCAGATGTTCCACGACCACGCCCTCCACCCGGAGGTCGTGTCCCCATACGCGTTCCACCAGCGCCGCGTCGTGCACGCCCTCCACCCAGATCCGGCTCGCCCGCGCCACCCGCGCCCGCAGCCCCTCGACGCGCGTCGATCCGGAGGCCGAACGGGTGGGCTGGCGGGGCGCGGCAACCTTCGGGCGGACCAGTGTCACGGGCCGCCCGTCGATCAGAAACGCCGCCTCCCGCAACGCGAACAGCCGCACGGCGCCGTGCCGGTCCTCGAGTTTGACGAACTCCCCGTCGTAGGTGCGCTCGAAACCGACCACGGCGCCGCAGAACCCGCTCGCCGCGTCCTCGGCCACCACCTCCGCGGTCGCCTCCACCTGTGGCACCGCCCGTTTGCGGGTTCTGGCGTGTCCCGAAAAGATGTCTCCGTACTCGCGCGCACTCACCCGCACGAAAATACCTGGGGTCGTGTGTTTCCCGCCGGTCACGACACGGACACCGGCGCGCGCAACACGGCAGCGACACGGCCGCCGAATTCGGGCGAAGCGGGTACGGTAAGGGGCGTGGCCGCAATCGTGTGGCTGGTCGCGGGGATCCTGCTCGCGGCGGCCGAGATGCTCACCGGTGATTTCACGCTGCTCATGCTGGGCGGCGCCGCGCTGGTGACGGCGGGTGTCGCCGGGGTGGCGCACACCTCGCTGCTGATCGACGCCGTCGTGTTCGGGGTGTCCGCGCTCGGCCTGATCCTGCTCGTGCGGCCGATGTTGTTGCGCCGCTTCGCGACTCCGCCGCCCACGCTCACCAATGTGCACGCGCTGCCCGGCAAGACGGCCAAGGTGCTCGAGACGATCGACGGGGACCAGGGCCGGGTGAAGATCGACGGCGAGGTGTGGAGCGCTCGCCCGTTCGACCCGACGGAGGTGTACCCGGCGGGAGAGACCGTCTACATCATGAAGATCGACGGCGCGCACGCCGTCGTGTGGAAGGGACCGTAATGGCCGTACTGATCGTCGCCGTCGTCCTCATCCTGTTGGTCGCGGTGGTGGTGTTCAAGTCGATCGCGCTGGTGCCGCAGGCCGAGGCGGCGGTCATCGAACGCCTGGGCCGGTACTCGCGCACCGTGTCCGGGCAGCTGACGTTCCTGGTGCCGTTCGCCGACAGAGTGCGCGCCAAGGTCGATCTGCGCGAGCGGGTGGTGTCGTTCCCGCCGCAGCCGGTGATCACCCAGGACAACCTCACCGTGCAGATCGACTCGGTGGTGTACTTCCAGGTCACCAGCCCGCAGGCCGCGGTCTACGAGATCAGCAACTACATCGCCGCGGTCGAGCAGCTCACCATCACCACACTGCGCAACGTGGTCGGCGGCATGACCCTGGAGGAGACGCTGACCTCCCGCGACCAGATCAACTCGCAGCTGCGCGGCGTGCTCGACGAGGCGACCGGCCGTTGGGGACTGCGGGTTTCGCGCGTCGAGCTCAAGGCCATCGATCCGCCGCCGTCGATCCAGGAGTCGATGGAGAAGCAGATGAAGGCCGACCGCGAGAAGCGCGCGATGATCCTCACCGCCGAGGGTCAGCGCGAGGCGCAGATCAAGAGCGCCGAGGGCGCCAAGCAGGCGTCGATCCTGTCGGCCGAGGGTTCCAAGCAGTCGGCGATCCTGTCCGCGGAAGGTGAACGCCAGAGCCGCATCCTGCGCGCCCAGGGTGAACGCGCCGCCGCCTACCTCCAGGCCCAGGGCCAGGCCAAGGCCATCGAAAAGGTCTTCGCCGCAATCAAATCCGGCAAACCGACCCCCGAACTGCTGGCGTACCAGTACATGCAGACCCTCCCGCAGGTCGCCAAGGGCGACGCCAACAAGGTCTGGGTGGTGCCCAGCGATTTCGGCAAGGCCCTCGAGGGCTTCGCCAAGCAGTTCGGCGAGCGCGGCGACGACGGGGTGTTCCGCTACGAGTCGGCCCCCGACGGCGAGGTCGACTCCCGCCCCGAGGACGACTCGGACGAGGTCGCCGACTGGTTCGACGTCAAGACCGATCCCGCCGCCGAACGCGCCGTCCGCGCCGCCGAGGCCGCCGCCGCCACCCCCGTGGAATCCCCCCTCACCGCCCCCATCGTCCCGCGAAACCTGGCCGGCCAGACCGGAATCGCCCAGGCCCAGCCCCCGCAATACCAACCCCCCCAGCCCCCCTTCCAACAACAACCCGACCCCCAACCCCGCCCCGAACCCCAACAGCCCCCGCAACAACAACCCCGCAGCGACGTCGAGGGCCGCCCCTGGCAACCCCCGGAGTTCCCCCGCCGCTGACCACCCCCGGTCCCACCAACCCAGCCGCACCCCTTATTCGGATCCGCACACGTTGTATAGCCCTGTAGGGGGTGCGGATTCGAACAAGGGGTGCGGCTGTGTTCGTGCGCGGGGGGAGGCGGTTCGGGGGTGGTGGGGTGGGGGGATGGGTGATGATGGGGGTGATGGGGATGACGACGACGCGACGGGCGGTGCTGCGGGCGGGGGTGTTGCTGCCGGTGACGGCGGCGTGTGCGACGGGGACGGTCGGGCGGGGGGATCCGTTGCGGGTTGCCGTGTCCTGGAGTGGGTCTGAACTGGCGGCGTTTCGGGCGGTGCTCGCGGGGGTGCGGGCGCCGGGGGCGGGGGTGCCGGGGTACGCGGATCCGGTGGAGGTCGTGCCGTTGGGGGACGATATCGATATCGCGTTGAACGCGCGGGGGCGCAACGCGCCCGACATCGTGATGCTGCCCGACGCGGGGCGGGTGCAGGAGCTGGCGGGGACGAAGCTGCGGGCGGTGGGGGATTCGCTGTGGGAGTGGCAGGGGCGGCCGCGGTATCCGGGGCCGTGGTGGGATCTGTTGCGGCACGGCGCGTTCGGTGCGGTCAGCCAGTACGGGGTGCCGTTCAAGTCCGCCAACAAGTCCCTGGTCTGGTACGACCGCACCGCCTTCCTGGACGCGCGGACCGATCTCGGCCGCACCGATCCCGCGACCGATCCGCCCCGCTCCTGGACCCTCGACGAATGGCCCACGCGCATGCGCGAATTCGCCACCGACGAGCGGCGGCTGCTCGCGCTGGGCGCCGCGGACGGCTGGGTGCTGGCCGACATGTTCGCCAATGTGCTGCGCTCGGTCACCCCGGGCGACTACGAGGAGCTGGCCCGCCCGCCCGGAAACGATTCCGCCGCAAGCGTTCTCCGCCGCGACTGGCATCGCGACGGTGTCCGCGACGCGCTGACCGTGCTCGGCGAACTCTGGGGCGAGCCGACCGCGTTCCCCGGCGGCGTCGCCGCGACCCTGCGCTCCCAGCTCGCCGACTCCGTGCGCGAGGTGTTCCAGCACCGCCGCGCCATGCTGGTGGTCGCCCCGGACTTCGCGGAACCCATTGTGCGCCGGTGTCTTCGCGCGACCGGCCGCTCCGACGTGACCGTGGGCGTCATGCCCTTCCCGGCCGTGGACCGCGGCTACCGGGCGCCCAATATCGGCGGCGGCGACGTCATGGTGATCACCGCCGCCGCCAGCGAACGCGCCGAACGGCTGGTCGCCGCGCTCGCCGAGCCGACCGCGCCGCTGCCGTGGACGACCCGCTACGGCGGCTTCGTCGCCCCCAGCGACCAGACCCCGCGCCCGGCCTCCTACCAGGGCGTCTTCCGCACCGTGGCCGATCGGCTGAACGCCTGGGACATCTTCGATTTCGCCGATCTCATCGGACCCATCGGCCGGCGCAACGGCCTGTGGCGGGTGCTCACCGATTTCCTCGTCGACGTCGGCTACCGCCGCCGCGGCCGGGTCGGCGAATCCGTCGACCTGGCCTTGGCCGCGTTGGATCGGAGCGCGTCGTGAAATCCTGGCACCTCGAGGCGGACGGCCTCACCCTGGAACTCGCCCCGCGCCGCCCGGCGGGCCCGCTCGTGCGCGGCTGGTATCTGAACCGGCTGGCCGCCGCCGCGCTGCAACTGCCCGCCGCCGTGCTGATCGCGCTGCTGCTCGTCGCTCCCGGCGCGGCCACGATCGTCGTCGCGGCCCGAAATCGTTCCGGCGCGGTGCTGCTGCTGTCGTGCGCGATCGTGCTCGCCGCCGGGGCGGTGATCGACGGACTGCGCCGACGCGGCTGGCAACCCGGCCGGGCCGGGCGCTGGGCCCCGGTCCCGCTGCTCGCGGCGGCCGCGGCGACGGTCCTGCTCATCGGATATCCGTCCGGGGTGAACGGGCCCGGCGAGTGGTCCCCGCCCACCGCGTGGGCGGCCGCCGCGATCCTGCTGGCCGCGGCGGTGCTCGGCCCGCGCTGGTCCCGCGTGCCGTCGCAGTGGCGGCTGCCGGTCGCCGCCGTGCTGCTGGTGGTGCCGATGGAGTTGCTGTTCACGGCCCGGCACCGGCCGGGGATCATGGCCGCGATGACCGTATTGCTCTGTGCCGCAGTGATTTTCGCGTGGCTGTGGCGGCGGATCGCGCCGAGCCGGTCCGAACTCCCGCTCGCCGCGGTCCCGGCGCTCGCGGCGGCGCTCGCCGCGGTCGGAGTGGTGGCCGTGGTGCTCGACGACGCGGGGCGACAGGCCTACGCGGTCACGATCGTGTGGGTCCTGGTGGCGCTGGGAGTGATTCTGCCCGTGGCGGTCTGGGCCGCGCGCGGGGTGGGGAAGCGGCGCTGGTGGCCGTGGTGGCCGCTGGTCGTCCCGTTCGGGATCTCGGCGTTCGTGGCGGGTCTGGCGTTCCGGCTGATCTTCGAACCGCCCGTGCACGCCGCGGGCGACGTGCGCGTGCAGGTGCTGCTCTACGCGGCGATGCTCGCGGCGGCGTTCGTGTGGACCTGGTTCGGCGCGCTGTTCGTCCTGCTGCGCGCGGCCGTCGACAGCATCGAGGCGGATCCGGTGCGCAGCGCCTATCTGCACGACGCGGACGACGCGCGAATGTGGTTGCGGCTCATCCGATTACTGAATCCGGTGCTGCTCACCCTCGGGCTCGTGGTGGCGGTCGCCGCGGCCCGCGTCTTCGACGTGATCCTGGTCGCGGTTCCCGGACCGCAGCAGTACGTGCTCGACAGCGCGACCGTGCACTGGTGGCAGCTGACCACCGATCCGGGCGGCAGTCCGGTCGGGCCGGAGGCGTACGCCCTGCCCCTGGCCGTCGTCGTCGGCCTGGGCGCGTGGCTGCTGCAATCGGGCACCCCGTGGCATCGCACCCGCTGGCCGCGACCCGACCCGCAGCCGGTCCCGGTGCGCCTGCGGCTGCTGCGCCCGGACTGGGCGGACGAGCGCGCGGCCCGCCGCCGCGCCGAGCGGTCGAGCGCGGCCGTCGAGAGCCGCGCCCGCGTGCTCGGCGCGACGACCGCCGCCCGGCTCGGGCGGGCGACGCGCTGGCTGATCACCCGCGGCCTCACCCCGCTCGCCCTCGCCGTCCGCGCCGGGGGATTGTGGGCGCGCGTGGGAGTCGTTGCGCTGCTGATGCTTTCGCCGCTGCTGGTGCTGGCGGGGGTGAGCAGGCTCGGCCTGGACGACACGATCCTGTCCGGAACCCAGTCGGTGTGGCAGGACGGCGAACTGTGGCACGCGCTGCTGCAAACGGCGTGGGTCGCGGGCCTGTCGACGCTGCTGACGCTCACCGCCGCCCTGCCGCCCGCCTACTACGCCGCCGCGCTGGAACCCGACAGCCGCCGGTCACGGGTGCTCGTGGTGTCGCTGGTGGTGCTGGCCGTCATGCCCGCGCAGATGTACGTCGGCCGCCTCCGCGCGGTCATCGACCACTACAGCCTCGCCGGCTCGTCCTGGCCGCTGGTGCTCACCCACGCCGCGCTCGGGCTGCCGATCGCGATCCTCATCCTGCGCGGCGCGCTGCTGGCCCCGGCCGACGCGCCGACCGCCGACGCCGGGCGCGGCCCGATCGATCTGCCGCTGGCGCTGCGGCGCACGGCGGCGGCCGCCGGACCGGCCCTGGTCACCGTCGCGGTCCTGCAACTGGTGCAGGTGTGGAACGACTTCTTCGTCGGCCTGCTCGTCAGCGGCGCCGACGCCAGCCCGTGGTCGCTGCTGCTGTGGAGCGAGGCCCGCCAATTGCACGAGAACATCGGCCATCTCGCGGCCGGGGCGCTGCTGTCGGCGATCCCGCCGGTGGTGCTGTTGCTGGTGACCTGGCGGCGTTTCCTGGTGCCCGGCCTGACCGGGGGAGTGTTGCGATGACGGAGCCGAATCGGAGCGGCGAGCCCGACGCCGGGTCGGCGCTGGACGTCGTCGCGAAATCGTCCGCGTGGCAAGGCTTTCTGAGCGGCGCGTCGGTCATCGCCACCTCACTGCTGCTCGAGATCGTGAGCAAACTGCTCGAGAGCTGGGTCGGCGAGAGCCAGGTGCTGTCGTCGCTGTCGTACTGGCTGAGCCGGATCGCCGCGCTGGTCGTGCTGGCCGCCGCCGGATACGTGCTGTGGCGCAGGCTCGCCACCGTGCGCGACCGGGCCCGCGCCGAACGACGACTGCGGCTGATGGCGGAGCTGATCCCGCCCGGCCCGCGAACCGAACTCGGGGACGAGACCGAACCCTTTGCGCCGCAGGTCGATTCGAGCCTCGACGGGAACATGGTGGCGGCGATCCTGCGCGATCTGCCGTTCCGGCGCTACGAGGCCGCGGCCCTGTACGAGATGGTCACGGCCGTGCTCGCGGCGCGGCGGCGCGTGCCCGACCTCGAACGCCCCCGGCAGGAGCGCGCCACGGCCGCGGTCCTCGACGAGCTGCGCGCCGCCGGGGTGCTCGATTTCGGGCGGCAGGACCGCCGGGTGCTGGTGCGTGTCCCGCGGATCCCGACGCCGGACACCGTGCGCGCGAGCCTGGAATGGGAGGCGGCGCTCCCGGCGCTGCTCCGCCATCACGCCGACCGCGCGACGCGCTGGGCGGCGGCCCTCGATTCCCCGTCCCTGGCGTCGGGCGCGCGCCGCTGGTTCGAACAGGAACAGACGTATCTGCGCGAACTGATCATCCGAACCGCCGAGCACAGGGCCGACTTCGGCCCCTCGGACGACACGACCGCCGCCCCGCGCGCCGTGCTCGACGCGGCCGTCCCCGAACTCGTCCGCATCGCCGAGGCGCTCGACCTCTGGTCCGCCCGTGACGACCATCCCGACGCGAATACGCCTGTGTTCCAAGCGATCTCCGAGCTGACCTCGCCCGGCCGCTATCCCGTCGAACACGAACTGGCCCGCATCCGATCCGGCCGCGTCCCGCACCGGTCCGAGATCTCCTGGCTGCACCCCTACAAGGCCGCCCTCGTCGCGCGCGCCGACATCCACCGGGCGCTCGCGCTGGTGTCCGGGCGGGCGACGAGGAGGCGCTCGCGGGCCGCCGCGTGGCTGCTGGAGCGGGCGTGGCGGCGGGTGCCGCGCAAGGACGTCGCCGGGGAAGTGGCCGCGCTGATAGATCTCGGTTTGGTGTACGTGCGGGAGGGGCGGCTCGAGGCCGCGCGCGAACGCCTGGACGCCGCCCGGTCCCTGGCCGACTCCGGGCGCGATCCCGCCGGTGCCGCGCACGCGATCGAGAGCCTCGGCGTGCTGTGGTGGGCGCGCGGGGAACGCCGCCGCGCGCTGCGGTCGTGGCAGCGCGCGCTCGGCCGATATCACGATTTGGATCATCACCGCGGCGTCGCGCGCTGTCTGCAACATCTCGGTTCGGCCATGGTGGTCGCCCCCGAGTACGGCGGTCAGCTGCTGCCCGAGGCGTTCGACGCCGACGAGGTCCGCGCCCAGGCCGCGGGCTGGCTCGCCGAGGCCGAGCGCCTGCGCGGCCATCCGCTCGACCACCCCACGCCCGCCTGCCTGGCCACCCACTACCGCGACCGGGCGCGTGCCGCGCTGCCGGAACGGCCGCTACCAGCCGAGATCGACCGTTGGCCGGTGTCCGCTCCCGCGGATCGACACGCCTGACGGGGCTCAGGTACCCGGATTCGTGCGACGCGAATCACTATATATCAGTGATCTCGGCCACATAACGAACCTATAACTACAATTATGTAGTCCGCGTTTCCTCCCGTACGAACTGCGCAAACGGTGACACCCTCAGCTATCGGTCGAGGATGAGCAAAAGTTATCACCACGTGATCTGTCGTGATTCTTTCGTTACCGTCGTCTCCGGCGCCGCAGAAGCGGGCCGCGCCTCGAATCGCTGAACACCGGCAACCCTGTCCCACGATTCGAGTTCGACCCCGACACACCTGGGGACAGGGACCCGAGCGAATCTCTCGCCGGGCCGTGTGGGCGCAGGCAGGAATCGCATATGTCTCGCAACCGCAAGTTCAGCACCCGCGCATTCGGATTCGCCGCTGTCGCCAGCGCGCTCGTCGCCGTTCCGTTCGGTCTGTCGGCCACCGCCTCGGCCGAGGGCGGCCACGACTGGGACGCCGTCGCGCAGTGCGAGTCCAGCGGCAACTGGGGTGCCAACACCGGCAACGGCTTCTACGGCGGCCTGCAGTTCACCCAGAGCACCTGGAACGCCTACGGCGGCTCCGGCAACGCCGCCGACGCCAGCCGCTCCGAGCAGATCCGCGTCGCGGAGAACGTGCTCGCGGGCCAGGGCGCGGGCGCGTGGCCGGTCTGCGGCGCGTACCTGTAAGGACCGCCGCCCGGCCCGATGACGGGCCGACCACGGACGTGACGGGCCGCCCCGAACAGGGGCGGCCCGTAACCTATTCTCCGGCGGCCGAATTCAGGCGCTCACCGCCGAATTCGATGCCGCGAACCGGCTTTCCACCGGCTCGAGGCCGTAATGGCCGCGCAGCGTGTCGGCGGTGTACTCGGTCCGGAACAGGCCACGCTCCTGGAGGATCGGCACCACCCGATCGACGAAATCCGTCAGCCCGCCCGGCAGATACGGCGGCATGATGTTGAACCCGTCGGCCGCACCCGCCTCGAACCAGGTCTGCAATTCATCGGCTACCTGTTCCGGCGTACCCGCGAACGTCCGATGTCCGCGTCCGCCACCGAGTTTGGCGATCAGCCCGCGAACCGTCAGGTTCTCCTGTTCGGCCAATTCCTTCACCAGCGTGAAGCGGCTCTTACCGCCCTGGATCTCGTGTTCGGCGGGCAGCGGCGGCAGGGGCGCGTCGAGGGCGTGCTCGGTGAGGTCCACCCCCAGCATCGACGACAGCTGCCGCAGCGCGTAGTCGGGGGAGATCAGGTCGGTGAACTCCCGCTCCAGCGCCCGCGCCTGCTCGGGCGTGTCCGCGATGAACGGCACCAGGCCCGGCAGCACCTTGAGCTCGTCGGCCGCGCGGCCGTAGCCTGCCAGCCGCGCCTTGAGATCGCGATAGAACCGCTGCCCCTCCGCGAGCGTGCGCTGCGCGGTGAACACCGCCTCGGCGTAACGCGCCGCGAACTCCTTGCCGCTCTCCGAGGATCCGGCCTGCACCAGCAGCGGCCGCCCCTGCGGGCTGCGCGGGGAGTTCAACGGCCCGCGCACCTTGAACCGCTCGCCGTGATGGTCGAGGGTGTGCACCTTGGCCGGATCGGCGAAGGTGCCCCGCTCGGTGTCCAGCACGATCGCCGAGGACTCCCAGGTGTCCCACAAGCCGAGCGCGACCTGCACGAACTCCGTCGCCCGCTCGTAGCGGCGCGCGTGTTCGGGGATGGCGTCGTAGCCGAAGTTGAACGCCTCGTCCTCGTTGCCCGAGGTGACGATGTTCCACCCGGCCCGCCCGCCGCTGATGTGATCGAGCGAGGCGATTTTGCGGGCGAGGTTGAACGGCTCGTTGTAGGTGGTCGAGGCGGTCGCGATGAGCCCGACGTGCTCGGTGACCGCCGCGATCGCGCTGAGCAGCGTGACCGGTTCGAACACCGCGAGGGTGTTGCGTTCGATGCGCGGTCCCACCGCCAGGTTGTCGGCGAAGAACACCGAATCGAGCTTGCCGCGTTCGGCGATGCGGCCCAACTCCTGAAAGTGCTTGACGTCGAGCACATTCCGTTCGTCGGTGCGGGGATGCCGCCACGCCGCCTCGTGATGCCCCACGCCCATCAGGAACGCGTTGAGGTGAAAGGTTCTGCGAGACATGGCTTTCCTTCTATTGCGCGCGCCAGCGCGACAGCCGTCGTTCGGCGGTGACGAGCACCCCGTTGAACACGAGCCCGACCAGCGAGATGGCGACGATGCCCGCGTACATGTCCGGAATGGCGAAGTTCTGCTGCGCGGCGGTGATCAGATAACCCAAACCCGCACGCGCGCCGACCATTTCGGCGGCGATGAGCACCAGGATCGAGGCCGACGCCGCCATCCGCAGCCCGGTGAAGATCGACGGCACCGCGGCGGGCAGCACCACCTTCTGGAACAGCCGCACCGGCGAGAAGCCCAGGGAGGTGGCCGATTTGATCAGCAGCGGATCGACCGTGCGGACGCCGGTGATGGTGTTGAGCAGGATCGGGAAGAAGCTCGCGTACACCACCAGCGAGATCTTGGAGGTCTCGCCGATGCCCAGGATCAGGATGAACACCGGCAGCAGGGCCAGCGCCGCGGTATTGCGGAACAACTCCAGGATCGGGCTGAGGAATTCGGCGACCGGCCGGTACCAGGCGATGGCGACACCCACCGGCACCGCCGCCACCAGCGCGATCACGAAACCGACCAGCGAGCGGGTCAGGCTCGTCGAAACGTGCTCCCACATCTGGCCGTTGCGGATCAGCTCCACGCCCGCCTGGAACACCGTGGAGAACGGCGGCAGGAAGACCTCGTCGACCAGCCCGACCCGCGGTGCGATCTCCCACAGCGCCAGGAACAACGCGATCGCGACGGTGGGTTTGAACACTCGCCACGCGATCCGGCCCGCGCCCCGCAGCACCCGCAACGGCAGATCCGTTGCGGCGGGGGCGAATCGGACGCGGTCGGCGGCGACCTGCACTGCGCTAGCCATGGCTGGACCTCCTGTCGGTGGCGGCGAGGGCGGCCTGTTCGAGGGTCTGCGCCCGCTCGACCTCGTCGTGCAGCAGCGACCAGATGTGGTGGCGCAGTTCGCGGAACGGCTCGCTGGATCGGATGTCGGCGGCGGTGTGCCGGTCGAGGTCGATGTCCACCACGGCCTTGACCCGGCCCGGCCGCGAGGTGAGCACCGCGACCCGCTGCCCGAGATACACGGCCTCGTCGATGCCGTGGGTGATGAACAGGATCGTCTTGCGGGTGGTCTCCCAGATGCGCAGCAGCTCGTCCTGCAACGACTCGCGGGTCTGGGCGTCGAGCGCGGCGAACGGCTCGTCCATCAGCAGCACCTCCGGATCGAAGGCCAGGCTGCGGGCGATGGCCACGCGCTGCTTCATCCCGCCGGACAGCTCGTGCGGATACCGGTCGCCGAACCCGCCCAGCCCGACCAGGTCGAGGTAGTCGTCGGCCAGCCGCCGCCGTTCCCGGCGCTTGACTCCCTTTGCCTCCAAACCGAATTCGATATTGCCGCGCGCGGTGCGCCACGGCAGCAGCGCGTACTGCTGGAAGACGATCCCGCGGTCCAGGCCGGGACCGGTGATGGGGGCGCCGTCGAGCAGCAGCTGTCCGCCGCTCGGCCGTTCGAGGCCGCCCAGCAGATCCAGCAGCGTGGACTTGCCCGAACCGCTGGGGCCGACCAGGACCAGGAACTCGCCGTCGCGCACGTCGACGGTGACGTCCTCGAGGGCGGTGAACGACTCGCGTTCCCCGCGCACCCGGAACTCCTTGCGCACGCCCGACAGGGACAGTTTCACCGGTGTGCTCATTTGTTCACCGCCTCGCCGTTGGGCCCGCTCGTCGCGGGATAGGTACCGTTCGCGTACGGGTTGTCCTTGTTGGTGAAGACGTCCTTGGCGACGACCTTGCCCGCGGGCAGCTCGCCGTTGCGGACCAGCCAGTCGATCCAGATCTGCAATTCCCGCTCCTCGATCGCGGCGCCGGGAACCGGAATGCCCGAACTGCGGTAATAGGCGAGCAGATTCGTGTTCTCGTTGCGGCCGCGCTTGGCGATGATGTCGGCGAACCGGGCCACCACCTGATCGCGCGGGGTCACCTGCAACCACCGGGTGGCGCGGGCCGTGCCCTGCACGAAGTCGGCCACCGCGTCGCCGTGCTGCTTGATGTAGTCGTTGCGGAAAACGTATGTGCCGTAATCGAATTGGCCGAACAGATCCTTGTCGGTGTACAGCGGGTGCAGGCCGCCGCGGGCGAGCGCGGTGTCGCGGAACACCCCGCCCAGGGCCGCCACATCGATCTGCGCGTTGCGCAAGGCGTCCTCGGTGCTGGCCGGGGGCAGCACGACCAGCTGCACCTGCTTGATCTCCGCGTCCGACAGGCCCTGCCGGTGCAGCCACTCCCGGGTCACGAATTCGTGGTGCGCGCCCAGGGTGTTGACGCCGACCTTCTTGCCGATCAGGTCGCGCGCGGACTTGATGGGCGCGTCGTCGCGGACGTAGTACCCGGTGAACGACTGCTCGTCGGCGCCGTAGGAGCTGAGCACCGAGGTCACGGGCGCGCCTCCGGCGATCAGTTTGACCACGGCCCCGTTGAACGCGCTGCCGAATTCGATCTGCTTGGTCGCCGCGGCCTGGATATTGGCCGGGCCGCTGGTGGTGTCGCCCTCCCAATGGAGTTGCACCTTGGTGAAATAGCCGAGATCCGCGGCCAATTCGACGGGCGTGACCTGACCGGTCTGGCCCTGGTAACGCAGCACGGTCCGGCCGTCGGCGGTGGTGCCCGGCTGGGAGGAGCCGCACGCGGCCACGAGCGTCGCGGCGAGGGGTACGGCGAGAACGACGGCGACGCGGGGCAATCGCCGTCGGAGATACGACAACATTCTGGTGGAACTTTCGCTGATGACACGGACGGGGGCGCGGTGGCCGGTCGCCGGACCGGCGGTCAGGCGCGACAGATGCCGTGCGGGACGCGCATGAGATCGACCGTGCGGCGGCGCGTCAACGGGCGGGGACTGATCATGTCGGGGCCTTGTGTCGGTGGAGCGGGCGGAGACCAATGTTTCCCGGGGCGCGGATCTTTCCCCAGGGTGGGAATCACCGTGATCCGAATGCGACCGTGACCGGGCCGATTGACCGATATGTCGGCGAACTCGTATGGTGATGAGGCGATGAGCAGAGGAATCCGGTGAGAATCCGGAGCGGTCGCGCCACTGTGATCACCCCGCGGGGTGTGAGTCAGACCCTCGCATCGCACTGTTCTGTAGCCGACGGGGACGCGAAATCCCCCCCGCAGATAGGAGTTCTCGTGGCCACGTCCTACGCTCCGCGCTCCGGCGCCCGCGCCGTCTCGCTGTCGATTTCCGGTCGCGCGCTGTGGTTGATCGGCACGACCGTGCTGGCGCTGCTGGCCCTGTATTTCATCGGTATCGATCAGGGTGCGGTGTCGGTGTTCGGCAGCGATATGCACGTCCACGAGTTCGTGCACGACGGGCGGCACTTCCTCGGCTTCCCCTGCCACTGAGCACGGGAATCCCACACGCACAATGGAAAAGCGAATCATCGGGCTCGGCGTGCTGTTCGGCGCGCTGGGCGGACTGCTGGCGTTCCTGTTCGCCCGCGTACTGGCCGAACCGATCATCGATCGGGCCATCGACTACGAGGAGGCCCGCGGGCACGCCGAGGCCGAACTCGACCGCGCCGCCGGGCATTCGGTGCCGCACGTGCACGACGCGGAGCTGTTCACCCGGTCCGTGCAGGCCAATACGGGTCTGGGTTTCGGCGTGATCGTGTTCGGCGCGGCCATGGGCGCGCTGTTCGCGGTCGTGTACGCGCTCGCGGTGGGGCGGGTCGGCAGGCTCGCGCCGCGGCCGTTGGCGCTGCTGGTGGCCGGGGGGATGTTCCTGGTCGTGTACGCGGTGCCGTTTTTGAAGTATCCGGCCAACCCGCCCTCGGTCGGCAACGCGGACACCATCGAGGAGCGCACCGGTCTGTATCTCGGGACGGTCGTCCTCACGGCGGTGCTGCTGTTCGCCGCGATCTGGTTGGGGCGCAAACTGTCCGCCCGCTGGGGCGCCTGGTCCGCGACCGTCGCCGCGGGCGCGGCCTTCGTCGTCGTGACCGGCATCGCGCTGGCCCTGCTGCCCGCCCTCGGCGACCTGTCGGCCAACGCCGCCACCGGCACCGAGACCCCCCAGCCCCTCACCGACCCCACGGGCCGCATCGTCTTCCCCGGCTTCCCCGCCGACGACCTCTACCACTTCCGCGTGTATTCCCTTGCCGCACAAGCGATCCTGTGGACGGTCATCGGCGTCGGCGTAGCCTCGGCGACCACCCGCCTGTTCGGCCGCGAGGCCGCCCGCGGCGACACCACCCCCGCCCCCCTCGTATGACCGAGCCCACCCGCCTCACCCTGATCACCCACGCCCTCACCCCCGCCGTCCGAGCCGCCCGCTTCCCCCGAGACGAACCCCTCGACCCCCACGGCGAGCGCACAGTCTCCACCGTCCGACCCATCCCTGCCGACCTCATCCTCACCGCTCCAGAACTCCGCACCCGCCAGACGGCCGCGGCCTTCGCCCTCGGCCGCGCGCCCGCGGACCCCGCGTCGGGCGCCTTCGAGGATCCGACTCTCGCGGCTCCCAGCGCGCCCCAGGGTCTCGCGTCCACCGGTTGCGGGCCTACCGCAATCACGGGTCCCGCCCCCGCTGATCGCGCGCCCGCCGGTCCGAATCAGGGCCTCGCGAATCCCACGCCCGCTGATTCGGCGTCCGGCGCACTCATCGATCCCGCCCTCGCTGACCTGAACCACGGGGACTGGTCCGGAAAGACCATGGATGAGCTTCCGCCCGACGCGCTCATGGCCTGGCTCACCGACCCGAGTTTCGAACCGCCTGGCGGCGAATCCATTACGGCCCTCCTCGACCGCGTGGCCGCGTGGCTCATGACCCGCGCCGCGACCCCGCAACGCGTCATCGCGGTCACGCACCCCGCCGTCGTCCGCGCCGCCGTCCTCGGCACCCTCGACGCGCCACCGAAATCCCTCTGGCGCATCGACATTCCGCCCGCCACCGCGACCACTCTCCACGCCCGAGGCGCGACCTGGACCCTGCGCGCCACCGCCGTCCCCCTGTGAGAGCCCGCCGTACGGTACGGTGAGCCGGGGTGCGTCGGGATCCGTGGCCTTCGTGTCGCGTCGTCTCTCTCCCGATGTCGAATGATGATCGTGCCGTCCGGTGACACCGAAGTAATTCATGTTTCCGTCTCGTCGTGGGAGTACGGGTGTTGTGGGGAGGTTCCGCGTGTCGGCGGGATGCTGCGGGCGCGGGTGAGCGCGTTCCCGGCGGAGGAGGGGGAGGCGTTCGCCGCGCCGCCGGTGCTCGAGTGGGACCGGGAGCTGGAGGTGGTGCGGTTCGGGGTGGTGTCGGCGCGGTGGACGGGCGAATTCGGCGATCCCGAGGGACGAGCGGTGCGATTGGTCGCGTCGTGGCACGACCAGGGGCCGGTGGCTCCGGATGTCGTCGCCGATATCGTCGAGGTGTATCGGGAGTCGGTGCTGTATCGGCTTTCCGGCGGTGCCTGGCGTCCGATCGGTGGGACGGCGGAGCACACGAGAGTGCCTGTGGTGGAACGGTTCTCGGAATCGGGTGCCTTCGACCAGCCGGGCGACGGGCCGGTACGGCAGGTGTGCGGTGCCGTCCTGGGCCTGCGGGTGCGGTCGTGCGCGGAGGCGTCGGCCGCGGTCGTCGCCGAGTATCGCGCCCGGCGCGAGCGGGACGCTCGAACCGTGCATCTCACCGCGCCCGCGGCGACCTTCGGGCCGCTGGTCCCCGGGCGCGGCGAGCGGCTCACCATCGATCTGTCGGATCCTCGAATCAGCTTGTCCGGCAGGGCGATCCGCCGCTCCGGTGTGGTGAGCGGCGAGGTCGGTCAGGCAAGCGTCGTGTCCGACAGCGGGCGCGGCTGGACCACCCTCGGCGACATAGCCCCCGGCACCCCGGCCGACACGGTCGACGCACCACTGTTCGTCGCCCTCATCCTCGACCCCGACGACCCGCACCATCCCTCTGACCGGATCCCAAGGTAAGGCAGCCCCAGCCGCACCCTTTATTCGCCGTCGCACCCCCTGCAAGGTGTGCGGATCCCGATAAGGGGTGCGGCTGGGGTGCCGGGCCTGGGGGTTGTCAGGAGGCCAGGGGGTCGGCGGGTTCGGGGGAGTCGGGGTCCAGGAGGGGTTCGGGGAGGAGGGGGTCGGCGAATTCCGGTGCGGCCCAGCGGGCGTCGATGATGAGGCCGAGGATGCCGAGGGTGATGCAGATGCCGGAGAGGGCGAGGAGGGCGGGGTTGGTGCGGCCGGTGAGGGCGTCGCCGAGGACGACTATGCCGATGGTGCCGGGGATGACGCCGATGAGGGTGGCCAGGGCGTAGGGGAGCAGGCGGACCGAGGACAGGCCCGCGCAGTAGTTGATGACCGAGAAGGGGACGGGGGCGATCAGGCGCAGCGAGCCGACGGCGAGCCAGCCGCGTTTCTCCAGGCGGCGGTTCACCGCGCGCACCGCGGGGTGGGTGAGCCGGGCCGCGATCTGTTCGCGATCGAGGGCGCGGACCAGCAGCAGCGCCAGCAGCGCGCTGACCGTCGTCGCGGCGACCGCGAGACCGATGCCGAGCACCGGGCCGAACAACAGCCCGGCGCTGAGCGTGAACACGGTTCGCGGGAACGGCGCGACCGTCACGATCGTGTGCACGAGGAAGAACACCACCGGGAACAGCGGCCCCACCGACTGCGCCCAGTCGCGGATCTGCTGCGGGGTGGGATGAGGTGCCAGCGCCGCCACCACGATCAAGATCACTGCGAGCGCGAGCAACCCCAGCACGCGCGGATCGCGGAATCTCCTCAGCACGGCCCCGAGGCTACCGGGACCGGCCCGCGAGCAGGGAACGGCGTTCGGAACATCCATCGAACTCCCCGCGAAACACCCACCCTGCCACCCGAACCGCCGCTGTGGTGTGCGTAACATCGAGGGACGAGAGCGAATGAACGTTCACTTAGAGCGGTTCCGACCTGCTCGAACACCTCCGCTGCCCCACTGTGAACGACTCGCACAGCGGACTGCGAAGTCGCTGCGAAGGGTTGGGGGTGGGCGCGGGTATCCGGTAGAGCTGGAATATCGGACACAGGAGAAGAGGTAACAGCAGCGATGCCGAACGATTCGGATCCGGGCGCGGACTCCGTTCCCGGGTACGCCGCGTGGCGCCAGAGCGTGGCCGGGGTGCTGGCCAAGTCGCGCAAGGTGGAACCGGCCGAACTCGGTGACGAGCCGGAACGGCTGCTCGCGGCCACGACCTACGACGGCCTGACCGTCGCCCCGCTCTACACCCGCCGCGACGAACTCCCCGAACAGCCGTTGCCCGGCGAGTTCCCCTTCGTCCGCGGCACCGACGCCACCCGCGACGTGCACCGCGGCTGGCACGTGAGCGCTCGCTTCGGCGGCCCCGACGCCGCCGAGACCAACCGCGAGATCCTCGCGGCCCTGGAGAACGGCGTGAGCGCGGTATGGCTCACCGCCGGACAGCGGGGCGTCCCCGTGGCCGACCTCCCCGCCGCCCTGCGCGGACTGCTGTTCGAACTGGCCCCGCTGACCGTGGAGGCCGTAACCGAGACCGCGGCCGCCGCCGAGCGGGTGTTCGCGGCCCTCGACGGCTACGACGCCGCCGCCCGCCGCGCCGACATCCACGTCGTGCTCGGCGCGGCCCCCCTGACCAACCGCTTCGCGCACGTCGACGACATCGACCTCGACGCCACCGTCGAGCTCGCCCGCACCGCCGCGCGGCGCGCGGAAACCGTTCGCGCCGTGGTGGTTTCGGGCGACGTGTTCCACAACGCCGGGGCCTCGGACGCGCAGGAACTGGGCGCGTCGATCGCCGCGGGCCTCGAGTACCTGCGGGCGCTGACCGCCGCCGGAGTGGACGCGCCGACCGCGTTGCGGCAGTTGGCCTTCCGCTTCGCCGCCACCGACGACCAGTTCGCCACCATCGCGAAATTCCGTGCGGCCCGGCGCTTGTGGGCCCGCGTCGCGCACGAGCTGGGCGCGCCCTCGCTGGGCAACGCGCCGCAGCACGCGGTCACCTCGGCGGCCATGATCAGCCAGCGCGACCCCTGGGTGAACATGCTGCGCACCACCCTCGCCGCCTTCGGCGCGGGCGTCGGCGGGGCGGATCAGGTGACGGTACTGCCGTTCGACGCGGCGCTGCCGCCCGGCGAACTCGGTGTCTCCCAAGCCTTCTCCGAGCGCATGGCGCGCAACACCCAGCTGCTGCTGCTCGAGGAATCGCACCTGGGCTTCGTGCAGGACCCGGCCGCGGGCTCCTGGTACGTCGAGAGCCACACCGACGCGCTGGCCGCCGCGGGCTGGGCGTTCATGCAGGATCTCGAGCGCGCGGGCGGATATCTCGCGGCGCTGAAATCGGGCCTGCTCGCCGAGCGCGTCGCCGCCACCAAGGCGCGGCGCGATTCCGATGTGGCGCACCGCAAGACAGCGGTCACCGGTGTCAACGAGTTCCCCAACCTGGCCGAGAAGCCGTTGTCCGCGGCCGCCCGCACCCCGGGCGACGTGGCCCGCTACGGGGCGGCCTTCGAAGCGCTGCGGGACCGTAGCGATGTGTACCTCGAGCAGCACGGCGCCCGGCCCGAGGCGCTGCTGGTGCCGCTCGGCCCGATCGCCGAACACAATGTGCGGGTCACCTTCGCGGCCAACCTGCTCGCCTCCGGCGGCATCCACACCACCAACCCGGGCGCGGCCACCGTCGAGGCCATCGCCGCGACCGCCCGCGAGAGCGGGGTGCGCATGGCGGTGCTGTGCGGCACCGACGCCCGCTACGCCGCGGAAGCCGGTGCGGCCGTGGAACTTCTGCGCGCCGCCGGGGTCACCACGGTGCTGCTGGCCGGTCCGGAGAAGGCCGTCGCCGAACTCACCGGCACGCAACGCCCGGACGGATTCCTCACCCTGCGCATGGACGCGGTCGCGGCCCTGTCCGATCTGCTCGAGAAACTGGGAGCATAGATGACGACACGCGAATTCCGGCATGTCATCGGCAGTTTCGCCGAGGTGCCGCTGGACCGTCCCCGGCCCGCGGACGTCGACGCCGACCGGATCGAGGCGCACCTGCGCGCCGCCGCCGAGGCGAATCACTACGCGCCCGAGGAACTGCTGTGGTCCACGCCCGAGGGCATCGACGTGCGGCCGGTGTTCACCAAGGCCGACCGCGACGCCGTGGCGGCCGAGGGCTATCCGCTCGACAGCCTGCCCGGTCTCGCGCCGTTCGTGCGCGGACCGTACCCGACCATGTACGTGAACCAGCCGTGGACGATCCGCCAGTACGCGGGCTTCTCCACCGCCGCGGACTCCAACGCCTTCTACCGCCGCAACCTCGCCGCGGGCCAGAAGGGCCTGTCGGTGGCGTTCGACCTGGCCACCCACCGCGGCTACGACTCCGATCACCCGCGCGTCACCGGTGACGTCGGCATGGCCGGGGTGGCCATCGACTCCATCCTCGACATGCGGGAGTTGTTCGATCAGATTCCGCTGGACCAGGTTTCGGTGTCGATGACCATGAACGGCGCGGTGCTGCCGATCCTGGCGCTGTACGTGGTCGCCGCCGAGGAGCAGGGCGTCAAGCCCGAGCAGCTGGCCGGAACGATTCAGAACGACATTCTGAAGGAGTTCATGGTCCGCAACACCTACATCTACCCGCCCAAGCCCTCGATGCGGATCATCTCCGACATCTTCGCCTACACCTCCGCGAAGATGCCGAAGTTCAACTCGATCTCCATCTCCGGCTACCACATCCAGGAGGCGGGCGCGACCGCCGATCTGGAACTGGCCTACACCCTCGCCGACGGCGTGGAGTACATCAAGGCGGGCCTGGACGCGGGCATGGAGGTGGACCGGTTCGCGCCGCGGCTGTCGTTCTTCTGGGCGATCGGGATGAACTTCTTCATGGAGGTCGCCAAGCTGCGCGCCGGGCGGCTGCTGTGGAGCGAGCTGGTCGCGAAATTCGATCCCAAGAGCCCGAAATCCCTTGCGCTGCGGACGCATTCGCAGACCTCGGGCTGGTCGCTGACCGCGCAGGACGTGTTCAACAATGTCGCGCGCACCTGTGTGGAGGCCATGGCCGCCACCCAGGGTCACACCCAGTCGCTGCACACCAACGCCCTCGACGAGGCGCTGGCGCTGCCCACCGACTTCTCCGCCCGCATCGCGCGCAACACCCAGCTGCTGATCCAGCAGGAGTCGGCCACCACCCGGCCCGCCGATCCGTGGGGCGGCAGCTACTACGTGGAATGGCTCACCCATCAACTCGCCCAGCGCGCCCGCGCGCACATCGCCGAGGTCGAGGCGCACGGCGGGATGGCGCAGGCGATCTCCGAGGGCATCCCGAAACTGCGCATCGAGGAGGCCGCGGCCCGTACCCAGGCCCGTATCGACACCGGACAGCAGCCGGTGATCGGGGTCAACAAGTACCAGGTCGACGAGGATCAGCAGATCGAGGTCCTCAAGGTCGAGAACTCGCGGGTGCGCGCCGAGCAGGCCGAGAAGCTGCGGCGGCTGCGCGCCGAGCGGGACGCGACCGAGGTCGAGCGCGCGCTGGCCGAATTGACCAGGGCCGCCGCGTCTTCCGGCGGCGGCATGGCCGACAACCTGCTGGCGCTGGCCATCGACGCCGCGCGCGCCAAGGCGACCGTCGGGGAGATCTCCGACGCGCTGGAGAAGGTGTACGGGCGGCATCAGGCCGAGATCCGCACGCTGTCCGGTGTCTACCGCGAGGAGGCCGGGAAGGTGACCAACATCAGCCGGGCGATCGATCTGGTCGAGGAGTTCGCCGAGGCCGAGGGGCGGCGGCCCCGCATCCTGATCGCCAAGATGGGCCAGGACGGCCACGACCGCGGCCAGAAGGTGATCGCCACCGCCTTCGCCGACCTCGGCTTCGACGTCGACGTGGGCCCGCTGTTCCAGACCCCGGAGGAGGTGGCGCAGCAGGCCGCCGACAACGATGTGCACGTCGTGGGCGTGTCGTCGCTGGCGGCGGGCCACCTCACGCTGGTGCCCGCGCTGCGGCAGGCACTGGCCGAGGTCGGACGGCCCGACATCATGGTCATCGTCGGCGGCGTCATCCCGCCCGGCGACTTCGAGGAGTTGCGCGCGGCGGGTGCGGCAGCCATCTTCCCGCCGGGCACCGTCATCGCCGACGCGGCGCTGGACCTGTTGCGCAAGCTCGGCGCCGAACTCGGTCACGACCTCGGCGCCGCGCACGACGCCGAATGAGCGGGGGCGCGGCGAATCGCCGGGCAGTGAACGTCGACGATCTGGCCGAGCGGGTCCGCAAGGGGGAGCGGGCCGCGCTCGCGCGGGCCATCACGCTGGTGGAGTCGACGCGGGCCGATCATCGTGAGGCGGCACAGCGGCTGCTGCTGGCGGTGACGCCGGACTCCGAGGCGGTCGACTCGAATCGGGTGGGCATCACCGGCGTTCCGGGCGTGGGCAAGTCGACGTTCATCGACGCGCTCGGCATGTATCTGATCGGGCAGGGTCATCGGGTGGCCGTTCTGGCGGTGGACCCGTCCTCCACCCGTACCGGCGGCTCGATCCTCGGCGACAAGACCCGCATGGCCCGGCTCTCGGTGGAACGCGACGCCTACATCCGGCCCTCGCCCACCGCGGGCACGCTCGGCGGCGTCGCCAAGGCCACCCGGGAGACGATCGTGCTGCTCGAGGCCGCCGGATACGACGTCATCCTGGTGGAGACCGTCGGCGTCGGCCAGTCGGAGGTGACCGTCGCCAATATGGTCGACGTGTTCTGCTTCCTCACCCTGGCCCGCACCGGCGACCAGTTGCAGGGCATCAAGAAGGGTGTGCTGGAACTGGCGGATCTGGTCGCGGTCAACAAGGCCGACGGCCGCCACGAGGTCGAGGCCCGCTCGGCCGCCCGCGAACTCCAGGGGGCGATGCGGCTCATCCATCCGCGCGAATCCCTGTGGCGCCCACCGGTTCTCACCATGAGCGGCCTGAACGGCACCGGCCTGGACACGTTCTGGGACACCGTCCTCGAACACCGCCGAGTCCTCACCGAGGCAGGCGAATTCGCCGAGAAACGCCGCCGCCAGCAGGTCGACTGGACCTGGACCATGGTGCACGACCAGCTGCTGCGCCGCCTCGCCGAGAACGCCCGCGTCAAATCCCTGCGCGCGGACGTGGAGTCGCGGGTGCGCGACGGTTCGCTCACCCCGGCGCTGGCCGCCGAGGAGATCCTGCGCGCGTTCGACGAACGCTGACGACGGCCGCGGCGGCGCACCACATACGCTGCACCCATGGTCGACGATGAGGTGACGCCCGAGGCGTTGGGTCCGGTGCCGTGGGGATCGCGGTTGCTGGGCCCCGCGGACGAGGGATCGTTGCGGCGGCGAATCCGGGTGCAGGCGTTGCTGACCGCGCCGTTGATCCTGGGCAATGTGGTGGGGATCGCGGTGGCGATCGTGTTGATCGCGTTCGTGCTGCCGGGGCCGTCGGTGCTCACCTGGAAACTGGTGTTGCTGAATTTCGTGGCCGCGCCGGTGTACATCGCGCTGGCGTTGGTGGCGGGGCTGGTGTGGGGTACGACGTGGGGGTTGCGCACGCTGCGATGGGCGATCGATCCCGACCATGTGCCCACCGAGCGGGAGCAGATCGCGGCGACGGCGGTGCCGCGGCGGCTGGTGGTGCAGCAGGCGGTGCTGTGGCTGGGCGGGATGGCGCTACTGACGCCGCTGTACGCGAGCGTCGATCCGGCGTTCGTGCCGAAGTTCGTGCTGGGCGGGGCGTTCAGCGCGATCGTGGTGTGCGCCAACAGTTATCTGATCGCGGAGTTCGCGCTGCGGGTGGTGACCGCGCGGGTGCTCGACGCCGCGCCCTCCCGGCGGCGGCGCGGCATCGGCGTGTTCGGGCGGTCGGCGCTGATGTGGGTGGTGGGGTCGGCGACCCCGATCGCGCTGCTGATGGTGGTGGCGGTGCTGGCCCTGTCCGGGATGGATGTCAGCACGGCGCGGCTGGCGGTGTGCGTGCTGTCGCTGGGCGGGGCCACGCTGGTGTTCGGTTCGCTGTTGATGGCGCAGGCGCTCTCGGCCACGGTCGCCCCGATCCGCGGGGTGCGCGGCGCGTTGCGGCGGGTCGAGGACGGCGCGCTGGACGTGGCGGTCCCCGTCTACGACGGCACCGAATTGGGTGAGCTGCAAAGCGGTTTCAACCGGATGGTGGCGGGTCTGCGCGAGCGCGAACAGCTGCGTGACCTGTTCGGCCGCCACGTCGGCCGGGATGTGGCGGCCGCGGCCCTGGCCCGCAACCCCGGCCTGGGCGGTGAGGAACTCGAGGCCGCGGCGCTGTTCATCGACATCATCGGCTCGACCACCATGGCCGCCACCCGGCCGGCCCCCGAGATCGTGGCGATCCTCAATCGCTTCTTCGCCATCGTCGTCGACGAGGTCGAACGGCACGGCGGCCTGGTCAACAAGTTCGAGGGCGACGCGGCCCTGGCCGTGTTCGGGGCCCCCGCCCCCATCGCCGATCCCGCCGCCGCGGCGCTGGCCGCCGCCCGCGCCATCCGCGAACGGGTCCGCGCCACAACGGAATTCGACGCGGGTATCGGCGTCGCGGCGGGGCGCGTGGTCGCGGGCAATGTCGGCGCGCACCGCCGCTACGAGTTCACCGTCATCGGCGACGCGGTCAACGAGGCCGCCCGCCTCTGCGAACTCGCCAAACAGGATTCGGCGCGCCTGCTCGCCTCGGCCGGCACGGTCGCGGCCGCGAATCCGGAGGAGGGCGAGCTCTGGACGGTGGGGGAGGCGGTGACGCTGCGCGGCCGGGTGGAGCCCACGCGCCTGGCGCGGCCGTGAGCGCCGAGGTCTCGTTCACCCCAGGCCGAACAACCGAACGGCGTTGTCGTGACAGACCTTTCGCAACCACTCGGCCCCGAGCTCGAGGCGTTCGAGGGCATGCAGGGCGTGCGGGTACGGGTAGGGGATGTTGGGGAAGTCGCTGCCGAACAGGACGCGGTCGCCCAGGGACGCGAGGCGGGGGAGGGCCGAGCGGGGGAAGGGGGCGTCGGATTCGAAGAAGTCCGTGAAGTTCATCGTGGTGTCGAGGTGGACACCGTCGTATTCCTCTGCCAGAGCGAGGAATTCGATGTATTCGGGCGCGCCCAGATGCGCGACGATCGGGCGCAGGCGCGGGAAGCGGCGCAGGACCGCGCGCAGGGGTTCCGGCCCGGTGTGACGGCCGGGAACGGGGCCGGAACCGCAGTGGATCACGGCCGGAACCCCGGTGTCGGACAACATGTCCCAGACCGGGTCGAGCCGCGGATCGGCGGGATCGAAGCCGCCGACCTGGACGTGCACCTTGAACACCCGCGCCCCGGCCTCGATCGCGCCCGCCACGTACTTCCCCACCTCCGGCTCCGGAAAGAACGTCGCGGTGTGCAGGCAGTCCGGCGTGCGCGCCGCGAACTCCGCCGCCCACCCGTTCAGCCACGCCGCCATCCCCGGCTTGTGCGGATACAGCAGCCCCGTGAACGCGCGAACCCCGAACGCGCGCAACGTATCCAGCCGCACCCGCTCCTCGTCCCGATAGGCGATCGGCCACGGTCGCCGAGTGAGCGGCCCCGCCGAATCGAAGTACGCCCACACCTTGCGCAACACCCGCTCCGGCATGAAATGGGTGTGCACATCGACCAGCCCCGCCAACCCGACCCGCCTCCGGAACGCGGCCACCGCATCGACCTCGGCGTTCCGTGTGTCCGGCGCGCTCATCGCGCCACCGCCTCGGCGTTCCGTGCGTGCGGCGCGTTCATCGCGCTACCGCCTCCGCCTTGGCCTTGCATGCGTGCGGCGCTCATCGCGCCTCCCCGTCGTACACGGACCGCGCGTAGTCGCCCACGCGGTCGACGAGCCGGTCGAAGAAGTAGGCCGGGTCGGTCGCGATCACGATGTCCGCGTTGGGTTCTCGGCCCCACATGCCCGCCCAGTCGGCGACCGTTGTGCCGCGGGTGATGGTGCCGGTGAGTTCCACGTCCACCGTGGCGGGCCGGGTGGTGGCGAGGGCCGGGTCGAGCGCGACCGCCGCCGCGAACGGGTCGTGCATGTGCGCCAGATAGCCCTGATTCCAGGTTCGGTGGAACTCGAAGTAGAACCGGACCGCGTCGGTCACGAACCGGACGATCGGATTGCTGGCCCGTGATCGGACACCCGGCGGGTCGTCCGCCGAAACCTCCAGTGCCGGAACGCTGTTCGCCCGCTCGGCCAGCCGGACCAGATGCTCGGGCCGCATCTCGATCGTCTCGGTGACGTCCAGTCCGCACACCAGCGGCCGCCGATCCGGCGGGGCCGCGGCGAAGGCGTCGGCGACCTCCTTCCACGCCTCCGGGTCGACGTGCACGTTCCACTCGGTGGTGGGGGTGGTGTTGCCCGGATGGTTGAACGCCCCGCCCATCACCACCAGCCGTCGAAGCAGCCGCGGCAATCGCGGCTCGAGGCGCAGCGCCAGCGCGAGATTCGTCAGCGGCCCGGTGCACAGCCCCACGATCTCGCCCGGATGCGCGCGCGCCGACTCCACCCACAACTCCGCCGCCGAACGCTCCGACAGCGCCCGCGCCGACGGCGGCAGTTCGGCGTAGCCCACCCCCTGCGGCCCGTGGGTGTCCTCGGTGGTCCGCAACGGAATCGCCAGCGGCGCGGCAGAACCCAGCGCCACCTCGATCTCCGGCGCCCGGCACAGATCCAGCAGCGCCAGATTGTTCGCGGCGACCCGCGCGGCCGGAACGTTGCCCGCGGTGGCGGCGATCCCCACGATCTCCGCCTCCGGACTGGCCAGCAGATAGAGCAGGGCCAGCGCGTCGTCGATCCCGGTATCGACATCGGTCATGATCTTCTGCCGCACCGGACGAGCCTAGCGAGCCTTCGGTGCGGGTCAGTAGCTCGGCAGTACGTAATCGTCGGTCTTGCCCGCGACCATCTTCTCCATCAGCGGCCGGAACGCGCGAGAGGTCATGAGCCGCATGCTCACCCGGCCCAGCCGCACCCCGGTCCTCGACTTCGGGCACATCATCTTGATGCCGCCGCCGGGCAGCTCCTTGGCCTTGTCCAGGAACGGGGTGATCCTCTCCTCGTAGCGGGCCAGCGCGCCGGGCACATCGCCCGGGGTGGTCGCGAGCTCACCCGCGAGCACGTACGCGCCGACGATGGCCATGGCCGTGCCCATGCCGGTCATCGGGGAACCGCAGAAGCCGGCGTCGCCGAGCAGCGTCACCCGGCCCGCCGACAGGGACGGCATATCGATGCGGGCGAGTTCGTCGAAGTAGAAGTCCGGCGCGTGATCCATCGCCGCCACGATGTCATCGGCCTTCCACGGCGCGCCCGTCAACCGCTCCCGGATGAACCGCTGCTGGGCGGCGGTGTCGCGGTGCAGCGCCGGATCGGCGTCCGCGCGCAGCGTGATGATCGCCTTGGCGCTGGCCGGATCCCGATCGGGCCGAATCCCGAAGAACCCGCTGGGAATTCCGACCCCGGACATCCAGCCCGGTTCCAGATCCGCCGGGGTCGGCAAGGTGAAGAAGGCCATGTACCCGCCGAGATGGGTGGCGAACCGGTCCTCGGGACCGAACACAAGCCGCCGCGTCGCCGAATGCACGCCGTCCGCCCCGACCAGCATGTCGAACCGCTCGGTGCGCCCGGACGCGAAGGTGACGTCGACGCCGTCGGCGTCCTGGGCGATGGCCTCGATCCACTCGCCGTAGCGGTAGTCCAACTCGCCGCCCTGCTCGCGCAGCAACTCGAGCAGCACGTCGTTGAGGTCGCCGCGCTGGATCTCGATCTCCGCGGCCGGGCCCTCGCCGCCGAACATCTCCGCGCTCATCCGGGCGTAGGTCCGGCCCTTGTCGTCGAGGTACTTCCAGCCCACCTCGTGCAGCTGCAGCTTGCGGATGCCCGGCATCAGACCCATCCGCTCGGCGACCTCGCGGCTCGGCCCCCGCAGATCCACCGCCTGCCCTCCCGGGCGCGGGGTGGCGGCCCGCTCGACCACGGTGACCCGGATACCGGCCCGAAGCAGTTGCAGCGCAAGGGAATTCCCGGCGATGCCGCCACCGGAGATCAGCACGTGCGTGGTGTTCATGATGTGTCCCGTCTTGGTTCGAATGTCTTAGACAAATGTGTAACACACGGCTGGCACGAGTGTCTAGAACAAATGTCTAAGACGCTGGTAGGGTGGTGGACATGGGAAACCGAGAAGACCTTCTGGCCGGGGCCCGCAAGGCGGTGCTCGAGCGCGGGCTCGCCAAGGTGACCGCCCGGGACATCGCCGCCGCCGCTGGTGTCAGCCTCGCCGCCATCGGCTATCACTTCGGCTCGAAGGACCGGTTGATCGCCGAGGCCGTCACCGAGGCGACCGGCACCACGATCGGCGACGCCATGGAGGCGGCCATGCGCGACGCGGGGGAGGGGCGGTCGCTGTGGGAGGCGCTCGCCCCGACCTGGTACGGGATGCTCGACGTGGTGCAGAACCACCGCGAGGAGTTGCTGCTCAGTTTCGAGAACAGCGCCAATGTGATTCGTTCCCCGGAGTTGCAGACCTATCTCGCCGAGGCGAGCGACGGCGCCTACGCCGATCTGGCCGCGATCCTGCGCGAGACCCACCCCGACCTGTCCGCCGCCGAGGCGCGCGCGGTGGCCAAGTTCTATTTCGTGCTCTTCCAGGGCTATGCCATGATGTGGCTGCTCGCGCCCGCCTCGGAGCTGCTGACCGGTGACGATGTGGCGCTGGCGGTGAAGACGTTGCGCGGCAAGTGAATTCGCGCGGCAGGCGACGGACGGGAGGCGCGACGATGGTGGCGGAGAGCAGCGGAACGACCTGGCTGCGCGAACTGCGCGGCGCGCCCGCGCCCCGGGCGATACTGATCTGCTTCCCGCCCGGCGGCGGTTCGGCCGCGGCCTACCGCGCCCTCGCCCAGCACATCGACCCCGCCGTCGCCGTGCACGCCGTGCAGTACCCCGGCCGCCAGGACCGCCTCGGCGACCCGCTGATCCCCGACCTGCCCCGCATGGCCGACCTCATCGCCGCCGACCTCCCGACCTGGCCGCCGTCGGCGCGCATCGCCCTGTTCGGCCACAGCATGGGCGCCACCGTCGCCTTCGAAACCGCCCGCCGCCTGGCCGCGTCCGGCCGCACCCCCGACCACCTGTTCGTCTCCGGCCGCGTCGCCCCCGACGCCCCCTACGAGGGCGCCCTCCACAAGGGCCCCGACGAGGCCCTCATCGCCGAACTCCAACGCCTCGCCAACGACCCCGCCTCGGTCGAAATCCTCCGCACCGAACCCAGCCTCGCCGAACTGGTCCTCCCCGCCGTCCGCGGCGACTACGAGGCCGTCGAAACCTACACCTACACCCCCGCCGACCCATTGACCTGCCCGATCTCCGCCCTCCTCGGCGACGACGACCCCACGGTGAACGCCGACGACATGCGCCGCTGGCACTCCCACACCACCGCCCCCTTCGACCTCACCACCTTCCCCGGCCGCCACTTCTACCTGGACGAAACCCCTACGGCGGTGGCCCAACTCATCTCCACCCGCCTGGGCTGAACAGATTTCGATCGGTAATTCCCTTTTCGGAAGATCAATTCGGGCAGTCGGTTCTGTACCGGGGATTCAATCCACCACTTCTCGGAACACCCCGCTGAATCGCGATCGCCGACTGTATGCTTCCCCGGTATTGCCCGGCGCGGCCGGGATTCACCGAAGCAAGAGGACCGATCATGGCAGAAGTATGCCCGGATTGCGGCAAGAAGACCGGCATGGACATCGGCGAGAAGGACAGCCAGGGTTGGCAGAAGTATCAATGCCAATTGTGCAAATTCGAGTGGAAAGCGCCGAGGCCGTAGGATCGTCATGCGTCTGGTGATCAACCGCAGCCAAGCGGCCGTCAAGGGAATGCTCGGCGGCCACAAGGGCATGCAATTCACGCTGGCCTACCAATTGCAGCTGACCAGCGAGGAGCACGCGCTGGTCGAGCAGTACAAACTGCTGGAGTATCCGCTGACCTGGCAGACGTTCAACGGTACGAAGATTCCTCGCGACACCATCGGATCGTTGCTGAAAGGCGCGAGCCAAACGGTCGCGGACGTCAAGACCCTGCTGAACAACGAGGATGTGATCAAGGACGCGATCGACGAACTGCCGCCGTTGTTCGCGGTATGTCGCAGTTTCGGCGGAAACGAGGTCGTCGACTATCCCCGCGAAAAGGATTGACGCCGTAGCGCGCACCGAATCCTTCAGCAGGAATTGGTATTTCACGTGGGCCGGGGCGGCCGATGGTGCGCTGTGCGCGGCAGCCCCGGCTCGCGCCGCACCTCGGAACCACCGCACGAACGGCAGAACGGCCAGGAAGTTTTCGTGCCCCAACGCCCCCGCGTCCCCCGGCCCCGCGCGGTCACTCCTCTACGTGCACACCTGGGCTTACTACACGCGTATTATGCGAGTGTGGGGTTCGAGTGGCCGGACTGGGCGTTGGCGCATCTGACCGGTGTCGAACCCTGGGAGGTCCGCCAAGTTCTCGCGGGTGAGCGGCGCTGGCCCAGGCTCGCCGATGACGGCAGCGTGGTCGCGTTGTCGATCTGGGGACGCACGAGTGGTGGGCGTCCGCTGATCGTGGTCACGCGACGGTTCGATCAGTGGACCTGGATGATCCTCGGCGCGCGTGCGATGCGGGCCGACGAGCTGACGATCTTCGAGCAGTGGGAGCAGGAGAACCGATGAGCGACAAGGACTTTCCCTCCGACCCGGAGGAAGTGGGCGCCTTCCTGGACCGGTTGACCTTCCGTGACGATCCGGTCCCCGCGGACCAGGTTCCGCCTCGCCTGCAACCCGGCGACGACATCATGGTCACCACGTCCATCCGGCTGCCGATGCGCCTGCACAGCCGCATCAAGGAGCTCGCCGACGAGCGCGGGGTGGGGGTGTCGACCCTGGTGCGGGAGTGGGCGGAGGCGGCCGTCGCCGATCTGGACGACCGCGACGAGCTCATCTCCCGCGCCGACGCCATGCGTGCGCTGGCGCGCATCCACACAGTCCGTCACGCCAGCTGAATCACCCTGGGACACAGGCGAATCGAGGTCCGGCTATCTTTGTTCATTCCTTTACTCCGATATGCGCATCTATGCATTGAAAGCCGCACGTGTCGTACCCAAGAGAACTACAAGCGTCACCTCACAAACAGCAAAGAGGGAGAGGGCAACCCAAGCCCCGCCCCGTCACCAGTCGGCAGGCGCGTAATCCTTGAGGAAGCACCCGAACACATCGTCCCCACTCTCACCCCGCACGATCGGGTCGTACACCCGAGCCGCCCCGTCGACAAGATCGAGCGGAGCGTGAAAGCCCTCCTCGGCCAAGCGCAGTTTGGTGAAATGCGGCCGTTCGTCGGTGATCCAGCCGGTGTCGACGGAGGTCATGAGAATGCCGTCGCTGTCGAACATCTCGCGGGCGCTGGTGCGGGTGAGCATATTGAGTGCGGCCTTGGCCATATTCGTGTGCGGGTGACCAGGCCCCTTGTAGCCGCGGGCGAACACGCCTTCCATGGCGGAGACGTTGACGACGTACTTGCGGCGGGCGGGGGAGGCGGCGAGGGCGGGGCGCAGCCGGGAGATGAGGATGAACGGGGCGACCGAATTGCACAGCTGGACCTCGAGCAGTTCGGTGGCGTCGACCTCGCCGACGGTCTGCACCCAGCTGTTGGTGTGCGCGATATCGGGCACCAGGCCGCCCGCGTCGATGGCGACGCCGCGCGAAAGTCGTTCGGGGGTGGCCGAACCCGCGACGAGGGCGAGTTCGGTGACGTCGGCGGCGGACAGGGTGGGGGTGAGCGAGGCGGTCAGCGCGGTCGGGTGGGCCTGCATGGTCTTGCCGAAGCTGACGGTGTCGGGGAGTTCGCCCGCGGGCAGCGGACCATGTTCGGCCTCGACGAGCGCGCTGTAGGCGCCGGGGGAGCGCCGCACGGTCTGGGCGGCGTTGTTGATGAGGATGTCCAGCGGGCCCGCGGCGGCGACATCGTCGGCGAGGGCGACGACCTGGGCCGGGTCGCGCAGATCGATGCCGACGATGCGCAGCCGGTGGATCCAGTCGGCGCTGTCGGGCTGGGCGACGAAGCGGCGGATGGCGTCGTTGGGGAAGCGGGTGGTGACCGTGGTGTGGGCGCCGTCGCGCAGCAGGCGCAGCGCGATGTACATGCCGATCTTGGCGCGGCCGCCGGTGAGCAGCGCGCGGCGGCCGGTGAGATCGGTGCGGGCGTCGCGTTTGGCGTGATTCTGGGCGGCGCAGTCGGGGCACAGCTGGTGGTAGAAGGCGTCGACGCGGGTGTAGCGCTGTTTGCAGATGTAGCACGGCCGGGCCCGCAGCAGGCTGCCCGCGCTGGCCCCGGAGGCGTTGGAGGACAACGGGATTCCGGCGGTCTCGTCGTCGATGCGGTTCGGGGAGCCGGTCGCGGTAGCGGCGACGACGGCCTTGTCGGCGGCGGAGATCGCGTCGCGCGCCTCGGCCCGCTTGCGCTTCTTGAGCTTCTTGAACATGTGCCCGACCGCGCGTTGCACCGCGATCGAGTCGGGGTGCTCCTTGTCCAACTGCCCGGCCTGGTCCAGCACCCGCAGACACACCTCGAGGTCGGCGCGGTCGATGACCGGCTCCGGTGCGATGGTCGTCGAATCGTGGTCGGACATGGCTGTGCGCTGCGGTCTTTCGGGAGTCGGGTCGTTTGCAGCGCTCATTGTCGCATCACCCTTCCTGTGACCCCGCCCACGCCGTACGGTGGGGCGAGCGATCGGAGGATGCGGGCCATGGCCATTCGCCACATCATCACCATTCGCGTCGCGCCCGGGTGCGCGGCGGAGTTCGAGGCCGCGTTCGCGGCGCTGGCGGAGGTCGTGCGCCGGGAGCCGGGGTGCGAGCAGTACGAATTGTTCCGGGGCACAGGCGATCCCGACACTTTCGTGATGCTCGAGCGGTGGACGGACCGGGACCTGCTCGCCGCCCATCAGCGCGTCGAGCGGGCGGACAATGCCCCGCTCGTCGAGGCGCTCATGGCGCTGTGGGCGCCGGGGTCGACGCCGACGGTCGAAGCCTACGAGAGCTGATCGGTCCGCCTAGCTCGATCGGGCGAGCCCGTCCGCGTGCTCGGGTCGATCGAGTCGGCGGGCACGGTCGGCGAGGCGGGTGCGGAGCGGGTGCGGGATCTCCGCGCGGACCTCGACCAAGGCGTCCCAGACGACATCGGGGGTCTCCGGGGTGAGGGCGGTGAGGAAGTCGTCGAGATCGTCCATGCCACAAATGATTTCGAGGACTCGGGCGCGACCGGGTGGGTCCTGGGCGAGGGCGATCTCGACCAGGACGGGCAGGTCGGCGCTGCGGGCGGCGGTTCGGACGGCCGAGAGGAGTTGGGCGCGGTCGAGGTCGCCGAGGCAGGAGGCGATCGTGGGTTTCGCCGCGTCGGGCAGGGCGTCGACCAGGGGGAGGACCTCGGCCCACAGGTCGTGAGCGGCGGCGGTGTCGATGACCGCGCGCAGGATGTCGCGGTCGGCGAAGACGGGCAGACCCGCGAGGCGGCGGCGGTTGGGGTCGGACATGGCGAGGGCGATCGGGATGAGCGCGTGCCACAGGCGGGCGGCGTGGGCCTCGCGGACGAGGGCGGTGAGCTGTTGGTCGGTGCGTCCGGCGATCCGCGTGGCGACGAATCGTGTTCGTGCCGAGGGAAATTCGGCGGTGAGCGGGAGCAGGTCGAGCCAGAGGCCTTCGTCGACGGCCAGGTCGACCAGGACGCCGAAGTCGTCGCTGTCGGCGGCGGCGAGGACCGCGGCGCGGCGTTGCTCGTCGGTGAGTTCGGCGAGGCAGAGCCCGAGGGTGTGTTTGGCGGGGTCGGGCAGGGCGTCGATCAACGGCAGGACCTGCGACCACAGCTCGTGCCGGGCGCAGGTGGCGGTGATGGCGCGCAGCACCGCGGGTTCGGCCAAGACGGGCAGGCCCGCCATGCGGCGGCGGTCGGGGTCGGACATGGCCAGCGCCACGGGGATCATGGCGTCCCACAGCTCGGCCGCGTCGGCGGCGTGGACGAGGTCGGCCAGTTCGGCGTCGGGCTTGGCGGCGACGCGGGTGGCGATGAAGGCCAGGGGCTCGGCGGGGAGGTGGGGTGCGAGGGGTAGGAGGTCGAGCCAGAGGCCGTGGTCGAGGGCGACGTCCATGATCGCGGTGAGGACGGGTTCGGTGTGCACGGTCGGGCGGGCCGCGAACAGGGCGAGGCTGTCGGGGCTCATGGCGGCGGTGACCGGGAGCAGGGTGGTCCACGCGTCGAGTTCGTGGGCGGCGCGGACCAGGCCGTCGAGGACGTCGCCGCCGGAGCGCGCCGCGAGATCTCCGATCCGGGAACGGTTTTCGGGGCTGACGGTGGCGAGCAGGTCGATGCCCTCGGCCCACATGGCGTGTTCGTGGGCCGCGCGCACCACGCCGGGCAGCCGGTCGGCGACGAGTTCGAGCAGGGCGTCCATCGCGGACTTGTCCTCGATCAGGTACCCGACCCGTAGCAGATCCGCATCCGACATGGTGTGTGCGACCGCCCGCATCATCTCCTCCGACGCCACGCCCACGAACCGTCCCAGCGTGACGTGCTCACCCCTCGAGAGCAGTTCACGCGCGACGGCCACGACCAGGGGCACGGGCACCCGGGGAATGATGTCGGCGGTGCGGCGCGGATCCAGCCGGATGGTCGCCTCGGCCAGGAACGGCGCGGGCAGGGCCTTGGCGATGTCGATCGCGCGGGCGGGCTCGACCTGGGCGGCCACCGCCGCGCACAGATCCGGGCCGAAGGCGTGTTCGGCGGCCTTGGCGGCGATGGGCGTGGGCACCAGCTTCGCGGCCTGGGCGACGCGGCGCAGTTTCGCGACATCGGCGTCGAAAAGGGCGTCGGTGGCGCGTTCGCGGAAGGCGCGGATCGCCTCGGGCGGGAGCTCGGTGAGAAAGTCCAGCGCCGACGGGTCCGGAATATCCAGCAGCCGAGCGAGTTTGGTGGTCTCGGCGTGGGCGAGCAGGCGATCGGTCACAGGCCCAGCGCCTTGCGCAGGGTGGGGCGCAGCAGGCGCGGGACGTAGCGCATCGACGAATCCACCGCCTCGGCAAGGTGTTTCGCGCGGCGGGTGCGGGCCGCGCGCAGCAGGCGGTCCAGTTCGCCCAGTTCGGTATCGGACAGCCGGGTGAACTCCTCGGGCAGCGGCGCGCCGAGGGTGTCGGTGAGCGGATGAGCGGACATGATGCCTCCGGGCGGTCGGGCGGTCGGGCGGTCGGGCGGTCGGGCGGTCGGGCGGTCGGGCGGTCGGGCGGTCGGGCGGTCGGGCGGTCGGTCGGGCGGGCGGTCGGGCGGTCGGGCGAGCGGGCGAGCGGGCGAGCAGGCGAGCAGGCGAGCAGGCGAGCGAGCAGGCGAGCAGGCGGGCGGGCGGGCGAGCAGGCGGGCAGGCGAGCAGGCGAGCAGGCGGGCGGGCGAGCAGGCGGGGGCGGTCAGCGCGGGGAGTGCTCGAGGGGGCGGTTGTCGGCGCGCAGGTCGTCGACGAAGTTGGCGATGGCCTCCACGACCAGTAGCGGTTCCGTGACGGGTAGCGCGTAGTCGGCGGGTAGGCGGTAACACCACAGCCGGTCGGTCGCGTGGCGGACGTGGCGGTCGGCGGCGGGCAGTGCGGCCGCGTCGGCGCGGTCGACGATCAGCTGCACCGGGACGGTGATGTGGTGATCGCACGGATGACGCAGGCGGGGAACGAGATTCGCGGACAGGATGCGTGCGGCCGCGCGCAGGTCTGCCGGGGCGACGCGCAGTGCCGAGCGCGGGGCGCGGCGCAGCCGGGGCCAGCGCAGCAGGCGGCGTCCGAGGACCAGCCAGCCCAGGCCGGGCAGCCGCCACCACCGGATACGGGGCGGGTGCGGATCGCGTACGGCCGCGAGCAGCGGATCGAGGCCGGGGACGCCGAGCGCGGTGATCGAGGCGATGCGGGTGGCGGCGCGCGGATCGGCGGCGGCCTCCCACACCTGGATCGCGCCCCAGCCGTGTCCGGCCAAATGCGCGGGGCGGCCGGTACTGGTCGCGTCGAGGATCGCGTAAAGGTCCTCGACGAGCGCGGCGAGCCGATAATCCTGCCGCCCAGCGGGTTTCGCGGAGCGGCCGTGGCCGCGCACATCGTAGGCGACGACGTGGAAGCCGTCGGCGAGCAGCGGCGCGACCCGCTCCCACACGCGGTGGGTGTCGGTGAGGCCGTGCACGAGCACGAGGGTGTCGGCGGCGGGATCGCCGTATTCGCGGACGGCCAGGCCCCGCACGCGGCGGCGGGTGGGCAGTGGGGTCATGGGGGTTCACCTCGGGGTGCGTGGTCCGCACCGAACGTACCGGCAGTACGAATAGTGATACTGACAGTACGGCCGCCGGAAGGCAATGCCCGCGCGACCGGAAGGTCTGTGCGCTAGCTCACAGAAATGGCGGCAGCGGTGCGATCGATGTTTCCGGTAGGCGAGCGCATGCCGTGCCGTACCAGCGGTACAGGTATCCTCGCGGGAACCACGCAACCCGTATCGGAGTCGAATCCCGTGCCCCGTGCCACCAGCAGGACCACTGCGCGGATCACGCGCGACGACATCGTCGACGCCGCGTTCCGGGTGATCGATCGCGCGGGCCCGCGCCCCAGCATGGACGACATCGCCCGCGAGGCCGGGATCACCAAGCCGCGGCTGTATCGGCAGTTCGCCGACAAGGCGGATCTCTACACCGAGATCGCGAATCGGGTGTCGCGCAACGCTTTCGCCGCGACCGGCGAGGACATGACGCTCATGCTGCACCCGCCGCGGGCGGCGCTGCGGCGGGTGTTCGCGGGGTACGCCGAGGGAATCCTGGCCCATCCCAACGTGTTTCGGTTCCTGGCGCAGGCGCCGGTGGCGCAGGGCGCCGACGACCAGGTGTTGCAGTTCGATCTGGGCCGCGAGGCCGCGCGGCGGTTCACCAAGCTCGCCCGGTCGGTGGCCGAGGCGGTGCCGCTCGACACCGCGGGGATCGACTATCTGTCGCGCGCGGTCGTCGGGGTGGTGGTGGCCATCACCGATCTGTGGCTCGAGGGCGCGCCCGCCCCGGCGGCCGACGAATTCGTCGACCGGGCCACCGAACTGGTCTGGGGGCTGATCGACGGATTCCTGCGGCGGCAGGGCATCGACGCCGATCCGGAACTGCCGATCTTCACCACCTTGGCCGAGGTCAACCAGGCGCGCGGCGCCGACTGACCGATGTTGTTGACATTACGCCAATAGAGCTGCCACGCTGGTGCTCACGAAGCCGGGCACGAGACGAAGGATGCAGACGATGGCGCGCGCCGCGTGGAGCGATGACGAGGTCGAGGCCGTACGGGAACTGGCGAGGAACTTCTTCGACAAGGAGGTCGTCCCGCACGAGGAGAGGTTCGTCGCCCAGGGCCACCCGGATCGCGGACTGTACAACCGGGCCGGGGAACTCGGACTGCTGTGCGCCTCGATCCCCACCGAATACGGCGGCGGCGGTGGCACTTTCGCGCACGAGGCCGCCATCATCGAGGAACAGACCTTCGCGGGCGACGGCTCGCTGGGCATGTCGGTGCACTCATCGATCATCGCGCCCTACCTCCACCACTTCGGCTCCGAGGAGCTCAAGCGCCGCGTGCTGCCCAAGGCGGCCAGCGGTGAGATGGTGCTGTCGATCGGCATGACCGAACCCGGCACCGGATCGGACCTGCAGAACATCAAGACCCGCGCGGTGCGCGAGGGCGACGAGTACGTCATCACCGGCTCGAAGATCTTCATCTCCAACGGCTGGCTGTGCGACGGCATCATCATCGCCGCCAAGACCGATCCGACCAAGGGCGCGGCGGGCGTGTCGCTGATCTTCGCCGAAGTCTCCGACGACACACCGGGATTCACCCGCGGCCGCATCCTGTCCAAGATCGGCGGCAAGGGTCAGGACACCGCGGAGCTGTTCTTCGACGGCCTGCGGGTGCCCGCGTCGAATCTGCTGGGCGAGGCCGAGGGGCAGGGCTTCTACCAGATGATGCAGCTGCTCGCGCAGGAGCGGCTGGTCACCGCGATCCTGGCGGTGGCGATGATGGAGAAGGCGGTCGAGATCACCGTCGAGTACACCAAGGGTCGCGAGGCGTTCGGCAAACCGTTGTTCGCGATGCAGAACACCAAGTTCGAACTGGCCGAGTGCGCGACGATCGCGCGGGTGAGCCGGACCTTCCTCGACGACGCGATCGCCAAGCATCTGCGCGGCGAACTCGACATCCCGACCGCGGCCATGTCGAAATACTGGCTCACCGATCAGTTGGGTATCGTGGTGGATCGTTGTCTGCAACTCTTCGGTGGTTATGGATACATGACGGAATACCCGATCTCCCAGCTGTACACGGGCGCGCGCGTGCTGCGCATCCTGGCCGGGTCGAACGAGGTGATGAAGGATCTCATTGCCCGCTCACTCTGACACCGCGCTGACCGACGCCGACGCCTCCGCGCGCCGGCGCCGGCTCGAACCCGACGAACGGCGCGCGCAGATCCTCGACTGCGCCATCGCCATGTTCGGCGAACGCCCCTACGCCGCGGTCTCCACCGCCGAACTGGCCCAGCGCGCGGGCGTCGCCCGCGGCCTGATCAACCACTACTTCGGCAACAAACGCGACCTCTACCTGGCCGTCGTCCGCCGCATGGTCACCCTCCCCAGACCCGACCACATGACCACCCCCACCGGCACCGTCCGCGAACGCGTCGACGCCAGCGTCGCCTGGCTGCTCGACACCATCGGCGAACACGGCAGCACGTGGGTCAAGGTCACCGGCCACGAGGGCATCGGCGACGACCCGGAGGTCCAGCGCATCCTCGACGAGGCCGACGACGCCGCCGCCGACCGGCTGCTGCACATGGTCGGCCTGGGCGGCTCGAAGCACGGCGACGAACTGCGGGCGCTGGTCCGGGCGTACGGGGGGTTGGTGAAAGCGGCTGGGCGGGAATGGATTACGCGCGGGTCGCTCGATCGCGATCAGGTGCACGCGTTGCTGGCCGACATGCTGTCGACGTTGGTGACCACGTCGTTCCCGAAGATCGAGCGGGGGAGCTGACTCAGCCGATCGGGGCGGTGCTCCACCAGGCGTGCAGTCGTTCGGCGGCGCCGTCGGCGCTGCTCATCGGGCGTGCGATCAGCAGGAACGTCGCGCGGTCCGGGTCGTCTAGGAAGGTGGTCACCCGAGAGACGAACGGTTTCTGGTAGATCGAGCGGGCGTCGTGCCAGAACTCGTAGTTGGTGTAGGCCACGCCGTTGTTCACCTCGACCGTCCGGGTGTGGGGTGGCAGACCCGCCACGACCGCCCGGACGTCGTCGGGTGAGCGGTAGGCGTAGATGCTGAACGTCACCACCTCGGCGCCCAGGCATTGCCAGGCGCCGATGTACGTCTTGAAGTCGATGGTGTCGAATTCGGGATCGAAGGCCCGGAAGCCGGGCACCCCCTCGCAGCTCGAATGCCCGTATCCGGATCTGGTCGTTCCCACGGTCCGCTCCGCCGGAACCATCTTCGGGAACGCGATACTCGCCGCCCGCAACGCGGCGACGTATTCCTCTCCTTGCCGTTCCTGCTCGGGATCCGGGGTCCGGGTCGGCCGGGCCGCCACGGGCGCGGCTCCGGAGCTGTTGCTGAGAACGCTTGCGGTGACACCGACTCCGGCCCCGGCGGCGACGAGCACGGCGATGGCGGTGGGGACGACGACCTTTCGCCATCGGGACCGGCCCTCGTTGGCCGAGGCGGGCAACGCGGGTGGCGGGCTGTCGGGCGCGGGGGCGAGGACCGGCGCGGGTCGCGGCTGGGTCGCCGCCGGGGCGAGCCGAAAATCGTTCTGCGTCAACGCATACCACGCCGCGGTCGCGAACTCGGTGCACGAGGCGAACCGGTCGTCGGGATGCTTGGCCAACGCCCGCGCGAGCACCGCGTCCATCGCGGGCGGCACCCCGGCCCGCGACGCGCTCACCGCCGGGGGAGAGTGCTGGAGATGGCCTTTCACGACCGCGGCGGCATTGGGCGACTCGAACGGCGAGCGGCCGGTCAGCAGCCGGAACAACGTGCAGGCCAGCGAATACTGGTCGGAGCGGGCGGTGGACGCGACCCCGGTGAGCTGTTCGGGCGAGGCGTACCCGAGCGTGCCGTTCACGGTGCCGGTGCGGGTCAGGTGACGCGTCTCGTCGAGCAGGCGGGCGATTCCGAAGTCGGTGAGGAGGATTCGCTCGTCGCGCTGCCCGGGGCGCGCGAGGAGAATGTTGGCGGGTTTGACGTCGCGGTGCAGGATGCCGTGTCCGTGCGCGTAATCCAGGGCCTGCGCGACGTAGCCGACGATTCGGACGGCGTGCTCGGGCGCCAGGCGCGCGGGATCCAGTGCCGCCGCGGTGATTCCCTCGACGTACTGCATGGCGATCCACTGCTGATCGCCGTCGATCCCGCGGTCGTGGACGGCGACGATGCCCGGATGGTCCAGCCGGGCGACGAGTTCGGCCTCCCGCTCGAAGCGCGCGCGAATGTCGTTGTCGGTGAACAGTTCTCGATTCAGCACCTTCAACGCGACGGACCGGGGCAGGCGCGGATGGCGGGCGAGGTAGACGGTGCCCATCCCGCCCCGCCCGAGCACTCGCTCGATGCGATACCCCGCGAACGATGCGCCGATGTCCGGCATCGAATATCCCCCCGTGCAATCGATTCCATCCGTGTGCCGCTCAGGATCGTACCCATCGGCGGCTCGACGCCGCGCGGGTGCAGTAGGGTGAGCGCGCGGAGAAGGGTGGGAGGTGAGACCGGGGTGGCGCAATCGTTGACCCACGGCCAGGTTTTCGCGGGATATCGGATCGAGCGGCTGCTCGGCGTCGGCGGCATGGGCGAGGTCTATCTCGCGCACGATCGCGATCTGCCGCGCTGGGTGGCGTTGAAGATCCTGCATCCCGCGGTCGGCGACGACGCGAGCATCCGGGCGCGCTTCCTGCACGAGGCCGACACCGCGGCCCGGCTCGCGCATCCGAACATCGTCACCGTCTACGCGCGCGGGCAGGAGGGTGGGCGGCTCTGGATCGCGATGCAGTACGTCGACGGCGTGGACGCGGCGGCGGCCGTGCGCGGCGGCGGCCCGATCCCGGCCGAGCACGCCGTGCACATCGTCACCGAGGTCGCCAAGGCCCTCGATCACGCCCACGCCGCCGGTGTCCTGCATCGGGACGTGAAACCGGCCAACATCCTGCTGTCGAGCGGACCCGCGCAGCAGGTGTTCCTCGCCGACTTCGGCATCGCCAAGGCGCTCGACCAGGCCGATCAGTTCACCCGGGCCGGGGAGTTGTTCGCGAGTTTCCAGTACGCGGCGCCCGAGCAATTCGACACCCGCGCCGACGTGGATCGCCGCGCCGACGTCTACGCCCTCGGCTGCACCCTCTATTTCCTGCTCACCGGGGCGCTGCCCTATCCCGGCACGACGACCGGTCAGCTCATCCACGGCCACCTGAACCTGCCCGCGCCGCGCCCGAGTCGCGAGAACCCGGGTGTACCAAGCGGTTTCGACGCCGTGATCGCTCGGGCGCTGGCGAAGAATCGCGACGACCGGTACGCCGGATGCGGTGAGCTCGCCGCGGCCGCGCGGCGGGCGCTGCCCGCGTCGGCGCCGCCCCGGCGACGCGCCGCGCGGATCGCTCTGGTCCTCGTCGGCGCCGTCGCGCTCGTCGCCGCGACCGCCGCGGGCGCCTTCGCCGCCCACAGCACATGGACCCGCGGCCGGGTCGACAGCGCCCGGGACGCGGCGCGGCAGGCCGGATGCGAGTACGCCCGCCTCCTGGCGACCTACGACTACGACAAGCTGGACGGCTGGGAGACCGCGGTACTCGACCGATCCTCCGGCGACCTGCACGCGAGCCTGGTCTCGACCCTGCCCGACAACACCAAGGCCATCGCGACCTCGCACGGGCACTCGCACGTCACCGATATCACCTGCACCGCGCAATCGGCCGACCTGTCCAGCGCCGAGATCACCGTGGTCCTCACCCAGGTCTATCGCAACGACACCGTCAACCAGCGGGAAACGACCAAAGCCCAACAGTTTCGGCTGGTGATGGAGCGGCTCGACGGTCGCTGGCTGTGCCGGGAGACCACGATCATCGGCGGCAACAACTAGGCGCGGCCGTCATGCCTTGCGCGCCTTGCTCGGTTGCACCCGCGGCGGCTCGTTGGGCATCTTCGGGTACACCGGCGGCCAGGGCGCGTCCATCAGCCCGGCGTCCATGTCCCGCTGGGACATCTCCAGCAGCGGGTCGATGGATTGGGGGGTGCGGTCGGCCCAGGGGTCGCCCAGTCTTTCGACGCGGGCGGGGACCGTGGAGAGGGTGAGCTCGTCGGGGACGATGGTACCCAAATCGTCCCAGGAGACCGGGGTCGAGACCTGGCCGCCCACCTTCGGGCGGACGCACCACGCGCCGAAAACCGTTCGGTGCGGGGCGTTCTGGTTGTAGTCGATGAAGACGCGGCGGCCGCGTTCCTCCTTCCACCAGGAGGCGGTGAGGAGGTCGGGGTGGCGGCGCTCGAGTTCGCGGGCCAGGGCTATCGAGGCGGCGCGGACCTGGTAGCCGTCCCAGCGGGGTTCGAGCAGGACGTAGATGTGCAGGCCGCGCGAGCCGGAGGTCTTCACCCGGGCGTCGATGCCCAACTCGGAGAACAGGTTTCGGGTGCGGACGGCGGCCTCGCGGAGGTCGCCGAAGGTGATGCCGGGGGAGGGGTCGAGGTCGATGCGCAGTTCGTCGGTGACGCCGGTGGGCGGCAGCGGGTTGCCCGCGGCGTCGTGGACGACGGGGGCGGTGCTCGCCTCGGCGGCGCCCGCGTGGGTGGGCCAGACGTGAAAACCCAAGCAGCCCAGGTTGACCGCCCACAGGATGTGGGCGAGGTCCGCGGCGACCAGCGCGTCGCTGGTGGTGCCGTTGGGGGTTTCCACGGTGGTGGTCCGCAACCAGTCGGGTACGGATTTCGGGACGCGCTTCTGGAACCAGGACTTGCCGCCCGCACCGTCCGGATACCGTTCCAGCAGTACGGGTCTCGCGCCCATCGTGCGCAGGATCGGCTCGGCCACCGCCTGGTAGTAGCGGACCAGGTCGAGCTTGGTCTCGCCGCGGGTGGGGAAGTACACCTTGTCGGGATTGCTGATCGAGACGACCTTGCCGTCGGTCTCGATCTCGATCGACGCGCTCACCGCGCCGCGCCCTTCGCCTCGGCGAAGATGTCGGCCAGCTCGGCGGGCGCGACCTCGTCGAGCTGGGCGTAGGTGCACGATTCGGGGGTGCGGTCGTCGCGGAAGCGAACCAGCCTGCCGCCGTGGCGTAATCGGCCCGCCATCACATGCTCGTAGCGCACCTCGGCGACCAGCTCCGGGCGCAGCGCCTCCCACGACAGATCCTTGCCGCCGGTCCAGCGGCTCACCCCGCCGGGCATCTTGCCCTCGTTCTGGGCCTGCGCGGCGGCGTCGGCCCACTCCCGCCACGGATGGTTCTCGAGGGCGTTCTTGCGCAGCGGGGCCAGCTCCTCGACCAGCTCCCCGCGCCGGGCCGCGGTGAAACTGCTCGCCACCCCGACGTGATGCAACCGGCCCGCGTCGTCGTAGAGCCCCAGCAGCAGCGATCCCACGCCCTGCCCGTCCTTGTGCCAGCGGAACCCGGCCACCACGCAGTCCGCGGTGCGCTCGTGCTTGACCTTGATCATCACCCGCTTGTCCTGGAGATAGGGCAGATCGGTGGCCTTGACCATGACCCCGTCGAAGCCCGCGCCCTCGAATCGGGTGAACCAGTCCTGCGCCACGTCCGGATCCGAGGTCAGCGGCGTGCGATGCAGCCGCGGCACCGAGTTGTCGACCACCGTCTCGAGCAGCCGCCGCCGCTCGGCGAACGGTTCCTCGGTCAGGTCGCGGTCGCCCAGCGCGAGCAGGTCGAACGCCACGAAGCTGGCCGGGGTCTCCCCGGCCAGCTTGGTGACCCGCGACGCCGCCGGGTGCAGCCGCTGCTGCAACGTGTCGAAATCCAGGCCGTGCTCGGTGACCACCACGATCTCCCCGTCGATCACGCACCGCGGCGGCAGCGTCGCGCGCAGCAACTCCACCAATTCCGGGAAGTACCGGGTCAGCGGGCGATCGTTGCGCGAACCCAGCTCCACCTCGTCCCCGTCACGGAACACGATGCAGCGGAAGCCGTCCCATTTCGGTTCGTAGTACAGCTGCGGATCGCGCGGCAGCGCCGACGCCGATTTCGCCAGCATCGGTTTCACGGGCGGCATGACGGGCAGGTCCACACGATCCTCCTCGGGTCTCACCGATGCCGACGGCGCGGGCCCGCGAAATTCATCGCCCGCTGTCGGCAAGATCGTATTCCGGCCCGCCCGTCCCCGTCAGCTGTCGAGCCAGCCGTGTTGATCGGCGAACTCGGTCAACCGCTCCCGGATGGTGAGGATCTCCCCGGCCGTGAGCGCCGGACTCGCGTCCAACAGCAACTCGGTGATCAGCCGCTTGTGCTCGGCCGCGGTGAGCTGACCCGAACCGCGCCCGCCCCGATGCGGGCGCGGGGCGGGCGCCCCGCCGACCGCGGTCAGATTCACCGCCTTGGGCCCCCGGTCGCCCTCGGTCACCTCGAATTCGAACACCCGCCCCTGACGCAGCTCGTCCTCGTCCAATCCGATGTCGTTCACGTGCACGAAAACATCCGGGCCACCGTCTTCCGGGCGGATGAAACCGAACCCCCGAGAACTGTCGAAGGACACCAATTTCCCGATCGACACCTACACCCGCTCCTCGTCGCCGTCCCTATTCCTGCACTCTATCGACCGCTGTCGCGGCCCGTTCGGTGTTGACCGAAAGAGCCTTCCGCAGCGAATCGAACACCGTGAGCCCCTGTCCGACCATGCCGTTGACCACCTCGCTCACCCCGTCGGGCCCGTTGAGCACGGTCAGATTCGCCCCCGCCAGCCCGCGCGAGGCCTGCGCCACGATCTCGGGCAACTGCTCGATGAGCAGCTGATCGAGCGCGATCCGATTGTTCGACGCCGCCGCCTCGGCCTGGATCCGGGTGCGGTCGGCCTCGGCCTGGGCGAGGATGCGCACCCGCTCGGCCTCGGCCTGCGCGGGCTTGACCACCTCGGCCTGCAACTGCTGCTCGCGCAGCTCGGCCTGCTTGCGGGCCTGCACCGCCTGCGCGGTGAGCACCTCCTGCAACGCGTTGGCCTGCGCGAGCGGACCCGATTGCGCCGCTTCGGCATTGGCCTTGTCGATGTCGCGCTGGTACTGCGCGCGCAGAATCGCCGTCTCGCGCTGATACTCGGCCTGTTTGCGCTGCGATTCCTGTTCGGCCTTCGCGGCCTCCTGCGCGGCCTGGGACTGGGCGATCTGCGCGTCGCGCTGCACCGCGGCGTTGTGCGGGGCCGCCAGCGCCGCGATGTAGCCGAGGTTGCCGTCATCGATGGACTGGATCTGGAACGAGTCCACCCACAGCCCGATATTGCTCATCTCCACCTTCGAGGCCATCAGCACCTCGTCGGCGAGTTTCTGCCGCTCCCGGATGATCTCCTCGACCGTCATCGACCCGACGATCGAGCGCAGGTGCCCGGAGAAGATGCGCCCGGTCAGCACGCTCATCTCCCGTTCCTGTTCGGACAGGAACCGTTGCGCCGCATTGACGATCGAGGCGGTGTCGTTGGCGACCTTGAACGCGATCACCGCGCGCACATCCAGCTGGATGCCCTGCTTGGTGACGCAGCGCTCGCCGATCTCGGATTCGAACATCGCCAGCGACAGATACCGGACCTTGCGGAACAGCGGAACCACGAAGGCGCCGTGCCCGATCACCACCCGGAACGGCACGTTGTCCTTGGCGCGCCCGCCGCTGACCAGCATGGCCTCGTCGGGATCGGGCACGTGGTACCCCAGCACTGTTGTCTCCCTTACTCTTTCGGAAATTCCCCACCCGGTCCGAAGTCGAGCGGTATCCAGGGCACTACGTCCACGATCCGGCCCGGGTTCACGCCCACGACGAGCACGGTGGTGCCCGCGGCGAGCGGTTCGGTGGCTCGTGCCAGGTAGATTTCTGTGCCCCCTCGGATCGCGACCAGGACCTCCCCGAGCGTGTCCGCGCCTCGGATCGGCGATGTGAGCGTACCGGTCAGCCCGTGCACCGGGTCGGTCATCGCGACGATCTCCTTGCCCACCCTCGGGATACCGGGGAAACCTCAGCCTACTCGTCCGAAGCCCCCGAAAAATGTGCTGGTCAATCGCTCGGCGACCTGGCAGGCTGAAGCGGTGACACAACCTCCGGATATCCGGGCGCCACAGCCCGATTCGGCGTCGGACAAGCTCGACGCCGCAGTGTTCAAGGTGGCCGGCGTCGTCGTGCTCGGCGCGATCATGTCGATCCTCGACATCACCGTCGTCACGATCGCGCTGCCCGAGTTCCAGCGGCAGTTCGGGGCGAGCTACGCGGTGGCCGCGTGGTCGATGACCGGCTACACCCTCGCGCTGGCCAGCGTCATCCCGCTGACCGGCTGGGCGGCCGACCGGTTCGGCACCAAACGCCTCTACATGCTCGCGCTGACGCTGTTCGTGCTGGGGTCGGCGCTGTGCGCGACGTCGTGGAACATCGAGTCGCTCATCGCCTTTCGCATCGTGCAGGGCCTCGGCGGCGGCATGCTGATGCCGCTGGGCATGACGATCATGACCCACGCGGCCGGGCCGCAGCGGGTGGGCCGGGTGATGGCGGTGCTCGGCGTGCCGATGCTGCTGGGCCCGATCATGGGTCCGATCCTCGGCGGCTGGCTGATCGGGTTCCACTGGCAGTGGATCTTCCTGATCAACGTGCCCATCGGCATCGTCGCGCTGGCGCTGGCGTACATCGTGTTCCCCTCGGACAACCCGCAGCCCTCGGAGAGTTTCGACTTCCTCGGAATGCTGTTGGCCTCACCGGGTTTGGCGCTGTTCCTGTTCGGTGTGTCCTCGATTCCGGAGAAGCACACCGTCCTCGCCGCCCGCGTGCTGGTGCCCGCGGCGATCGGGGTGGTGCTGCTGGTGGCGTTCGTGTTGCACGCGTTGCGCACCCGGCATCCGCTGATCGATGTGCATCTGTTCCGCAACCGGTCGCTGACCTTCGCGGTGCTGACCATGCTGTTGTTCGCGGTGGCGTTCTTCGGTGCGGGTCTGCTGCTGCCCACCTATCTGCAATCGGTGCGCGGTGAGTCGGCGCTGACCGCGGGTCTCCTGCTGGCCCCGCAGGGGCTCGGCGCGATGGTGACGATGCCGATCGCGGGCCGGTTGGTCGACAAGATCGGTCCGGGCAAGATCGTGCTGACCGGTGTCGCGGTCATCGCGGTGTCGATGCTGTTCTTCGTCCAATTGCAGAGCGACACTTCGTATCTGCTGCTGGGCATCGCGTTGTTCGTGATGGGCCTGGGCATGGGCTGCACCATGATGCCGACCATGACCGCCGCCATCCAGACGCTGACCCACGAGCAGGTCGCCCGCGGCACGACGCTGATGAACATCGTCAACCAGGCCGCCGCCTCGGTGGGCACCGCGATCATGTCGGTGGTGCTGACCAACCTGCTCAACAGCCACGAGCTGGCGGGCGCGGCGATCGCCTCGCACGAGCATCCCGAGATCGCGGACAAGCTCCCCCCGGGCGCGCTGGACACCGGATTCTCCGACGCCGCAGCGGCTTTCGCGCACACCTACATCGTCGCGGTGGTCCTGGTCCTGCTCACCCTGATCCCCGCGGCGTTCCTGCCCCGCCGCAAACCCGCCCTGCCCGCGGGCGCCGACGCCGCGATGATGACGCACTGACGGCCGCGGCCCCGGATGGGTACGGTCGTCGGTATGGCAACCACATCGGACCGAAACTGGACAGGCCGGTGGCGCAACGAGTACGGCTCGCTGCTGGTGATCACCGACGACAGCGACAACCTCCTGCGCGGGAGTTTCGAAACGGCCCTCGGCGACAGCGCGTTCGCCGGGGCGTCGGTCCCCATCCAGGGCCTGCACCGGGGGCCGTGCGCGCACTTCGCGTTCACCGCCCCCGGCGACATCGCGAGCATCTGCTCGTTCACCGGCCTGCTGCGTGACGGGCGGCTGCACGCCGCCTGGCACGTGGTCTCCGACGAGGCGGTCAAGCCGCCCCGCCCGGGAGCCCCGGCGGAGCGGCTGACCTTACCGTGGGCGCACGCGGTGCTGACCAACAGCGACACCTTCGTGCGCGAGGAGTGACCCGTCAGGGGAGGGGTGCGGTTTCCGGTTGCGGCGCAACGGGTTTGCGGTCGCGGAGGAGGACCAGGCCCAGGCAGGCGGCGGCGAAGGCGAAACCGGCGCTGATCCAGGAGCCGTGGGACATGGCGGTGGTGAAGGCGGTCTTGGCGGCGTCGGCGTAGCCGAGTTGGAAGGCGGCGCCGATCGAATCGCGGGCCGCCTCGGGGGCGTTCGCGGGCATGTTGTCGGTGAACACGCCCGCCAGGACGCTGCCGAGGACCGCGATGGAGATGGCCATGCCGACCTGCTGGAGGGTGTCGTTCATGGCCGAGCCGACCCCGGCGTGCTCGAGCGGGATGGCGCTCATGATCGCCGCGTAGGCCGCCGGGCCCGCGAGGCCGCCGCCCATGCCCATCACCAGCATCGCGGCCAGCACCCAGCCGTAGCCGTCGGCCTGGGCGAGGATCGCGAAGGCCGCGGCCATCACCACCAGACCGGTCACGATGAGGGTCTTGTTGCTGAGCTTCTTGCCCAGCGTCGCGCCGAGCCCGTTGCACACCGCCGAGGACACCGCGTACGGCAGCAGCGCCAAGCCCGCGCGCATCGGCCCGAAGCCGAGCACGAACTGGAGATACTGGGTGAGCATCAGCATCACCGCGCCCATCCCGAACACCATGAGCAGCAACGTCAGACACGTGCCGGTGAAGTCGCGGCTGCGAAACACCCCCAGCGGCAACATCGGATGCGCCGAGCGCGCCTCCCACGCCGTGAACGCCACCGCCCCGGCCACCGCGAGCGCGATCACCCCGAAGTTCCACTCCCGCTCGATGATCACGTACACCGTCGCGGTCAGCGTCACGATCGACAACACCACGCCCACCGGATCCACCGGCCGCTGATCACCGGTCGTCTCCCGCATCAGCACCAGCGCCGCGCCGATCGCGAGCACCGCCACCGGGATGTTGATCAGGAACACCGAACCCCACCAGAAGTGTTGCAGCAGAAAGCCACCCAGCGTCGGGCCGAGCACGATCGACACCATCGACGTGGTCGCCCACGCGGCCATCGCGGTGCGGCGCTCGTCCTCGGCGAAGGTCGTCATCATGATCGACAGCGTCGAGGGCATGAGGATCGACCCGCCCACACCCATCGCCGCGCGCGCCGCGATCAGCTGCCACGGTTCGGTCGCCAGCACCGCGAACAGCGACGCCGCCCCGAACACCGCCAATCCCGTGATGAGCGCGCGGCGGCGGCCGAACCGATCCGACAGGCTGCCCGCGGTGAGCAGCAGCCCGGCGAAGACCAGGACATAGGCGTCGAGGATCCACTGCACGTCGGCGGGCGTGGCGTGCAGATCCCGGATCAGCGACGGGATGGCCAGATTGAGCACGGTGCTGTCGATCCCGATGACCAGCACCGCCAACGACAGCACCACCAGGACCCACCAGCGGCGAGGATCGCGCACGACCGCCTCGCCCTCGATTGCGTTCGAAGTCACTCGAACAGCGTACGAGAAACTGGAACAGTGTGCGAGTGATTTATCGTGAAGGCTGTGAGCAAACCCTTCGCCTCGGTATGGCTGCGCCCGCAACGCCAGCCCCGGACCTCGGGCCTGCGCCGCGAGCAGATCGTGGCCGCGGCCGTCGAACTGCTCGACGCCGAAGGGCTCGACGCGCTGAGCATGCGCAAGCTCGGCGCGAAACTGGGCGCGGGCGCGACCAGCCTGTACTGGTATGTCGCCAACAAGGACGAACTGCTCGAACTCGCGCTGGACGAGGCGTGGGGCGAGGTCGGCGTGCCCGACGTCGGTCAGGCGTCGTGGCGGGAGGTGGCCACGACGATGGCCTACCGGCTGCGCGCGACCATGCTCGCGCATCCGTGGATGATCGCGTTGATCGGCCGGTTGCCGAGCGTGGGCCCGCACTCGTTCGCCCTCGCCGACGGCATGCGCCGCACCTTCCTGCGTGCCGGGTTCACCGGAATGGACGTGCACTTCGCCAACAGCGCGCTGATCAGTTACGTACTGGGACAGGTGGTTCCGGATGTCGCGCTGACCCAGGCGGGCGGGCGCATCGAGGACTACGACTTCGAGACCGTCAAGGGCGCGCTCACCGAACTGGCCGGGGCGGACTATCCGGAGCTGGTGGCCGAATACGACGCCGCCGGATCCCGCGACCCGGCCACCGCGCGGGCGCTGGCGTTCGACTTCGGATTGATCTGTGTGCTGGACGGATTGAACGCCCGGTTGGCGGGCGACCCGAAAACGCCCGGCCCCCTGCCGGATTCGGTGCGCGAGTCGGCGAGCTGACCGGTCAGCGGTAGATGGTGCGGTAGGCCGTGGTGATCGCGACGATGTGATCGACGATCTGCTCCCGGCTCGCCCGCAGCGACCCGTTCAGCCACGCCGAGAACATTCCCGCGTTTCCCGAGGCCATCGTCACCGCCGCCAGCCGCCGCCGATCGGGATCGTCGATGTAGGCGAACAGGTGGTCCTGGATGAGCCGGGTGAACGCGGGCATCACCGCGATCGTGGTCTGGCCCAGGCCGGTGCTCGAATACGGTTCGACGAGGAACAGCCGCGATTTGCGCGGATCCTCGAGCACCTTGTCGACCAGCGCCCGGGCCAGCTCGCGGTCGTGTTCGGGGTCGTCGGCCGCGGCGAAGGCGGTCATCGGCGCCAGGAACTCGTCGGCCACCTGCCGGTAGAGGGTGTCGAGCAGGTGATCGCGGCTGGTGAAACTCTCGTAGAAGTACCGATCGGTCAACCCGGCCGTGCGGCACACCGCGCGCATCGTCACCGCCCCCGCCCCGGCCTCCCCGATCAGATCCAGCGCGGCCTCGAGCAACGCCGCCCGCCGCGCCTCCCGGCGCTCGGTGAGAGTGGTCCCACCCCAGATGCGGGGCTCGCCACCGGCGACATTCTGACCTTCGGACACTTAGCCACAGTAAATCCCCGGGGGCGGCGGGTGCTGCTGGGGGCTCGCGGGGCGGCGTAAATCTCTGGGCGCGGCGGGTGCTGCTGGGGGCTCGCGCGACGGATACGACGGCGCTCTGCCCACCCTGCTCGCCGCCGCTGGGTAGCGTGGAGGCATGGGTTTCATCGGTGAACTGTTTCCGGGCAACAAACTCGCCGACGAGGGCAGTGAGGACAGTGACGGGCAGACGCACCGCCCGCGCTTGGACCTCGATCTCGACGCGGGCGTCGTCCGGCTGACCAAGCCGTCCGGGGAAGCGGGCGATCAGCCCAGGATCTCGTCCACGTAGCACCAGCGCCACTTCTCGCCGGGCTCGACGCTGCGCATCACCGGGTGGCCGGTGGCGTGGTAGTGGCGGGTGGCGTGATTGCCGACCGAGGAGTCGCAGCAGCCAACGTTGCCGCAGCTCAGGCACATTCGCAGATGCACCCACGTCAGGCCCTCCGCGACGCATTCCGCGCACACCTCGGGCAGTTCGGTGAGCGCCACCCGCGGCGCGTCGGCCAGATGCTCGCAGCCCGCCGTGCCCATCGCGCGCAACGGCTCGCCCGGCTGGTCGTCGGCCTCGGCGACCCGGTCGATGGTCGACTCCTCGAGGTCGAGCGAGGCCATCACGTGTTCGAGGACCTCGTGGTCGATCGTTCCGGAATCCCGTGCGCGCAAGACGGTTTCGCGTTCGGCGCCCAGCATCACCAGCCGCAGCCGCCGGTACTCGCCGCTGGGGGTGATGCGCACCGACTCGGCCCGGCCCAGCTGTTCCCAGGCGGCGTTGGCGCGGCGGGCCACCCGCTCGCGCAGCGCGGTGACGATCTCCTCCGGCGTCTCCGGCGCGATCTCCGCCTCCAGCGCGGCCAGCCCCGCCGCGGTGGCCTGTTGCAGCAGATTCGCCTCCTGCAAGGCGTCCTCGGCGCGGCTGGGCCCGCGCAGGCGCAGCGCGCGGATCAGCCACGGCAGCGAAAACCCTTGCAGCAGAAGTGTTCCGCCCACCACGACCAACGCCAGCAGTTTGAGCGTCGCCAATTGCGGTGTGTCCGAGGGCAACAGCAGCGCACCGGCGAGGGTCACCACCCCGCGCATGCCCGCCCACGACACCACCGCCGGGCTCGTCCACGACGGGCGCGGTTTGCCGCGCGGGCGGCTCTCCACGAACCACGCGAAATAGGTGGCCGGGAACACCCAGATCGGGCGCACGACGACCACGGTCGCGAGGACCGCCGCGCACGCCAGCAGCAGCGTGGTGTGGTCGAGCCCGCTCGACCAGGCGTCGTCGACGATATGACGCACCTGCAACCCCATGATGAGGAACACCGCGTTCTCCAGGATGAACTGGATCGTGCGCCAATTGGTGCGCTCGGCGATCCGCGAGGCCGCGCTCTGCCACACGGGCGCCCCCTGCCCCAGGATCAGCCCGCACACCACGACCGAGATGACCCCCGACGCGTGCGCGGCCTCGGCGGGCAGATACGCCGCGAACGGCGCGAGGAACGACAGGCTGGTGTCGAGCACCGGATCGGTGATGCGGCGGCGCAGCAACGCCAGCACCCCCGCGGCCACGACGCCGATCACCGTGCCGCCGACCGCGGCCATGGCGAAGTCCGCGCCCGCCTGCCAGACGCTGAACGCTCCCGTCAGCGCGACGATCGCGGTGCGCAGGGTGACCAGCGCGGTCGCGTCGTTGAACAGCGCCTCACCCTCGAGCAGCGTCACGATCCGCCGCGGCATGCCCACCCGCCGCGCGATCGAGGTGGCCGCCACCGCGTCCGGCGGCGAGACGACCGCCCCGATCGCGACCGCCGCGGCGAACGGCACGTCGAGCAGCCGCCACACCACCAACGCGACCGCGAACGTGGTGAACAACACCAACCCCACCGACAGCAACGCGATCGACAACTTCTTCGGCCGGAACTCCACCAACGACGTACTGATCGCGGCCGTGTACACCAACGGCGGCAGCAGCCCCAGCAACACCACCTCGGGATCGAGATCGACCGCCGGCACGAACGGCACATACGACGCCGCGATCCCCGCGACGGTCAGAAACAGCGGCTCGGCCATCCCCACCCGCCGCGCCAGCGCGGCCAGCGCGACCGCCGCGGCGACCAACACCACCAGCCCGACTGCGATATGCACCCGGTCATCCTGCCAGTTCCGGACGGAACCAGCGCGACCGGTTCGCTGTGAGCCGACAAGTGGTGGCATCGGGATGCGCGGCCCGACACGCTGTGCACCTTGGCAGTCGATGCTGCGAGGGTGCGGCGGGCGCGGATAAGATCGCGCAATGCCTGCCACGCCGCCCGAACTCGATGCCCGCGTCGCCGCGTTGGAGGACGAGGACGCGGCGACGCGCGCGCGGACGGATGCGATCGTGCGCGCGGTGAATTCGCTCGGGCAACAGACCCGCGAGCGGTTCGACGCGGTGGAGGCGCGATTCGAGCGGCTCGGCCGCAAACTCGACGAGACCGACGCCCGGGTGCGCTCGATCGAGGAGAGCGTGGCGGAGTTGAAGGACCTCCTCGTCCGGGCGCTCGGCAACCGATGAGTCCGGCCCCCGCATACTGGTTGCCGTGAGCGCGTCTCGGGAACCCTTCTCGTCCGGGCCGATCGGCACCTCCTCGGGTCCGATCGGCCTACCCAGACCGCGGCGCACCGAGCTGGTGCTGTGTGTCGCCGCGGTGGCACTCGTCGCCGTGGCCGGTGTCGCCGTGGCGAGCGCGACCGGCGGCGACCACACCCAATTACAGTGGCCGCTGGCCGTATTCGCGGGCCTGACCCTGCTGGCGCATCTCGCGGTGCGGGTGCTGGCGCCCAAGGCCGACCCGGTGATCCTGCCGTGCGTGATCCTGCTCAACGGGCTCGGCCTGGTCCTCATCGAACGGCTCGACCGCGCCGAGGCGGCCACCGCGGCCGCGCTCGGCAAGGCCGCCCCCTCCTCCGACGCCGCGCACCAATTGATCTGGACCGCCGCGGGAATCGCGCTGTTCGCGCTGCTGCTGGCGCTGGTCCGCAACCACGGCCAGCCCGCGAAATACGCCTACACCTGCGGGCTGGCGGGTCTGGTGGCGTTGCTGGTGCCCGCGGTGCTGCCGTCGCGGTTCAGCGAGGTCAACGGCGGTAAGAGCTGGATCATGTTCAGCGGCTTCTCGATTCAGCCCGGTGAGTTCGCCAAGGTGCTGCTGCTGATCTTCATCGCGGCGTTCCTGGTCGACAACCGGGACCTGTTCGGGGCCGCCGGGTCTCGCGTGCTCGGGTTCACCGTGCCGCGGCTGCGTGATCTGGGCCCGCTGCTGCTGGTGACGTTCGTGTCGGTGCTGGTGCTGGTGTACGAGAAGAATCTGGGCTTCTCGCTGCTGGTGTTCGGGACGGTGCTGGCGATGGTGTACATCGCGACGCGGCGGGCGTCGTGGCTGTTCATCGGGATCGCCATGTTCGCCGTCGGCGCGATCATCGCCTACCAGTTGTTCGGGCATGTGCGGGTGCGCGTGCAGGTGTGGCAGGACCCGTTCGCGACCTACTACACCAACGGTTATCAGATCGCCCAGGGGCTGTTCGGTCTCGGCACGGGCGGGCTGTGGGGCGCGGGCCTGGGCGGCGGCCGCCCGCAGGAGGTTCCGTTCGCCAAGACGGACTTCATCATCGCGACCATCGGCGAGGAGCTGGGTCTGTTCGGCCTGACCGCGATCCTGCTGCTGTTCACCGTCATCACCGTGCGCGGCTTCACCGCCGCCCTCGCCACCCGCGACGCCTTCGGCAAACTCCTCGGCGGCGGCCTCGCCTTCTCCCTGGGCTGGCAGCTGTTCGTCGTGGTCGGCGGCGTCACCAAACTGATCCCCCTGACCGGCCTCACCACCCCCTTCATGTCTTACGGCGGCTCCTCCCTGCTCGCCAACTACATCATCATCGCCCTCATCATGCGCATCTCCCACGACGCCCGCACCGTGGCCACCCCCGCCGCCCCACCCCCCGCCCCCATCGCCGAGGCCATGACCGAACACATCCGCCACCCCGGCCCAGCCCGCCGCCCCAGGTAACCCACCCCAGCCGCACCCTTTATCCGTATCCGCACCCCTTGCATGGCCCTACAACGGGTGCGGATCCGAATAAGGGGTGCGGCTGGGTTGCCGTGCCTGGGGGAGTGGGCCAGGTGGAGGTGCTCCTTGCACCCCGAGGCCCGGGGGAGGGTGCTCCCCTCATGTCCCTTGCGGCCATTCCCGTCTTGTCCCTTGCGGACCAATCGAGTCCTGTCCCTTGCGGCCCATTCCCGTCCTGTCCCTTGCGGTCCATTCCTGAGCACGTCCCCCCTTGTCCCTGCCCGGTGCCCGCCAGGGCGCCGGGCAGGGCCTCAGGCGGGCCGAGAGTTATTGGACTCCAACGGCTTTCCCGAATCCCGCCACGCCACGATCCCCCCGTCCAAACTGCGCGCATCGTGCCCCGCACGCCGCGCCAGCGCCGCGAACCGGCGGGACAACTCGCCGACCGGACACACGAACACCAGCGGTTTGGTACGAGGGAAGGGGATGCCCTGCGTGAACATGTCGTCGAGTTGGTCGTCGCGGATGTTGATGGCGCCGGGCACGTGCCCGATGCGGTAGGCCATCGCGCCGCGGGTGTCGACGACGATGGGGGAGTCGAGGGCGGCGAGGTCGTCGGGGGTGACCGCGGGGACGGCGGCCAGCTCGTCGGCGGTGGGCGGCGTGGTGCGAGACGCGTTGCGCCCGAACAACTCCGGACGGCGCTGCTTGATATAGGACAGGTACGGCTCGAGGCGGTCGCACACGATGAACACCGCCACGATCGGCTCCCCGGGCTCCCGGGCGGCGAGCGTATCCAGCGCGGCCGCGTAGGACGCCCCGCTCGTCGGCCCGGCCAGCACACCGTGTCGCAACGCCAGTTCCATCGTCGCGTCGATCGCGCACCCGGAGTCGACCGGCACGATCGCATCGTAGAAGTCCGGCTGGAACAACCCCACATCCCACATCTCGGTCTCCGACCGGATACCGGGAATGAAGTCCGACCGCTCCGACACCACCGCGATCGTGCGCAGATCCGGATGATGCTTGCGCAGATAGGTCGCCGCCCCGCGCGTCGAACCTGTGGTCCCCAGCCCGCCGATCAGATAGTCGACCCGGGTGATCCCGTCGCGGAACAGATCCTCGTGGATCTCGCGCCCGGTCCCGTGATGATGCGCCTCGATGTTCTTCTCGTTCGTGTACTGCGACGCGTGATGAAAGGCCCCGGGCCGCTTGGCCATCGCCGCCTCGATGACCGAGTACACGTCGTTGGGCGTCGTCGGATCCGGGCATTCCGACAATCCGGGCAGCTCCTCGATCTCGGTGCCGAGCAGCTCGAGCAGGTCGCGCACCTCGGCCACCTTCATGCGATTGGTGACCGCCCGCAACCCGATCCCGCGCATCGCGCCCAGAATCCGCAGCGCCTTGGCGGTGTTGCCGCTCGACGCCTCGATGAATCGCTGCCCCCGCGCGGCGATCTCGTCGATCTCGTCGCGGATCATGCCCCACGCCACCCGGTCCTTGACCGACCCGAACGGATTGAAGAACTCCAATTTGGCGTACAGCTCGACATCGGCCAGCCCATGCACGGCTGGATCCAGCCGCAGCAGCGGCGTGTCGCCGATGAGTTCGGTGATGTGGTCGTAGCGCATCAGGACCTCACCAGCGCCGGTTCGTACTCCCCGTCCGGGCACATCCGAAACCCGTTGTCGGCCCGTACCACCGCCACCTTGGGTGGCAGCGGATGCATCGACGCACCGGCTGCCGACAGGTCGGTGTGGTAGGCGGCCGTATTCACGAACACCACATGATCACCCGGCCGGGGGCGGCGCGGGAACCACACCTTGTGATTGCTGATCATGTCGCGTTCCAGGCACAGCCGCCCCGCGAGGAACACCCCCACCGGCCCGCCGTCCGGCCCGTCCTCGCTCACCAGCACCGGATCCATCATCACCTCCTGATCGGCGGGAGTGACCGTATCGCGCCCGATGTCCAGATTCACCAGCACACTTCCGTCGGCGGCGCGCTTGACGAATTCGACCGTGGCGACGGTGATTCCGGCCTGGTCGACCAGAGCCTTGCCCGGTTCCAGCCACAGCTCGAGCAGATTCTCCGCGGCTACCTGCGCGAGGCCCCGCCCGGCGTGCGCGTCCAGCGGCGCGGCGAGCAGGTCGTCCAGCATGGCGGTCGCGGGAACGGCGTTGGCGTATTTGTGGAACACCGGCGTCCCGTGCACGCCGGTGTCGTCGATGTGGAAACCGAAGGTGTTCCCGCCCCACGCCATCGGCTCGCCCCGGCCCAGCAGCGCGGCCCGCAGCCGCGCCACGTACGCGTCGAACCGGTCCGGGTCGGCGGTGAAGACCTGCCGCAGCCCGCCGCCGAGATCGAGGACGGTGGGCGCGAGCCCGTGGGTGTAGGCGCGTTCGATCAGCCCCAGGCACTCCTGCGCCGCCCGTACCCGTTCCGCGGTCGCCCCGGAGTCGAGGTGGAAGGCGAAGCCCCGCAGGTTGATTCGGTCCCGATGCGCGGCGGCGATCGCCAGCGCGTCGTCCATCTCGGCCAGCGCGATCCCGAACCGGCTCACCGCGCTGCCCGGAAAACCCGACACCCGCACCAGGATCGGAACACCGTCGCCCAGCGCCGCGAGCCGCTCCAGCTCCCACAGATTGTCGACATTGACCGTCACCCCCGACCCGATCAGCGCACGCAGGAAACGCTCGCCCTTGGGCCCGGTCACCTCGATCCGCGCGGGATCGAAGCCCGCGTCCAGGGCCGCCGCCCACTCCTGCTCCGACGCCACGTCCACCGCGAGTCCCGACGCCTCGGCGGTGCGCAGGAACGCGCGCGACCGATTCACCTTGAACGCGTAGCAGATCCGGTAGTCGATCCGATGCCGGTCGAGCACGTCCCGCAACCTGCCCAGATTGTCCAGATACACCTGCGGGAACAGCAGATGCGCGGGTGATCCGAACCGCTCCACCGCCGCCTCGACCGCGCCCGGCGTGTCGAGGAACGCGCGGACCAGCGGTGGGACGGCGGCGGGCAGCGCGGGCGGCGCGCCGGTCATACAGCGGTTTCCGTCGGCTGGGCGGCGTCGGGCACCGGCCGCGCCGACACCGGGTTGTAGCCCCCGTCGCGCAGCGCCTCGAAGGCGCGGTGCCGGTTGCGCGGGCTGCGGAACTCCGCCACCACGCGTTTGCTGATCAGATCGATGTCGTGCACCCGGATGCGCATGGACTCGAGCACGCCGGTGATGGTGCGCACGCAGTGCTTGCAGTTCATGTCCGGCACGTAGAAGATCCGGTCCTCGGGGGCGAAATCGCCTGTGTCGCCGGATATCTCGCCGTCCACCTCGTCGACGGTGAGCCGCTCGACGGTCGCGACGAACTCCTCGACGAACCGCTCGGCGATCACCGGCAACAGGCTGTAGTGGCCGCCGTCGACGCGATGCGGCATCGCCGCCAGGCATGCCGGGCGCGTCCCGGGCGGCAACAGCGCGTACTGCCGCGAGATGAGATCGAGCTCGTCGTGGTATTTCGCGAGGGCCGCCGGAACCGACAACCCCTCGACGGTGGTCGCCCGGTGCATGACCGCGTGCGCGTCGGCGATGGTGGCGTCCTTCATCGCGCGCAGCGTGGCGACCGTCTCGGCGGTGTAGCGCACGGTCCGGTCCGGCTGGACGTCGAAGGCGACCGGGATCATGCCGCGCCGATACGTCGACGCCTGCAACTCCCAGTACCAGCGCGTGGCCACCGCCGCGAAGATTCCGGAATCGCGCATGCCGCAAGCGAATTCGGCCGGGCTGCGGTACGGCGTCGTGTGCGCCAGCAGGGCGTGCTGGGCCAGGGCGCGCCCGCACGCCTCGATGCCGACGCGGAAGATGTCGATCGGCTCGTGATCGGTGGTCGTCGCGGCCAGCACCGCCCGATCGTTCGCACTGAGTTCCGAAACGCGTTGTGCGAGAGCATGATTTGCTTCGAGCGCGTGCCACAGCGTCAGGACGGTTTCGCGCACGGCGATGGGGACGATCGCCCCGAGGCCGTCGGAATGCACGAATCCGGTGTTGGGCACGCCGTCGCCGTCGGTCCACGCGAGCCGGTGGGTGGCGCTGGTGACCTGATCGGGGCGGCAGGGCCGCATGAATCGCTCCAGATACAGCCGCTGCGACAGCGTCAGCTGGCTGTCCGGCTCGAAAGTCAATGGGGTGCGGACGAATTCGACGCTTCCGGGCCGCGCCGTGGGAGTATCGGCGAACAGGCCCGGACGGGCGAGCCCGGCCAGCACCCGGGAGGCGGCGCGACGGTCGTAGCCGGATGTGCTCATCGGACCTCCGAGGCGATCGTGGCGACACACCGAACGAACCGGTCGATGTCGTCGCCGGTGGTGTAGACGTGCGTACTGACCCGTACCGAATCCGCGTCCGCGAGCCCATCCGGGGCCCCGGCATCGACCGGCTGGACCCGTTCGGCACCCGCGTCGGCGGGAACGCAGTGGGCGCCGGTGCGGACCAGGAACCCGAGCTCGGCGACCACGAAACCGAGGTCGGTGGCGCCGATGCCGTCGAGGGTGAACGAGACGATCCCGTAACCGTTTTCGCACGGGGCGTGTGCGGGACCGGGCAGGAACCGCAGCCCCGGCACCGGCCGCAGACCGTCGATCAGGCGGCGGGTCAGTACCCGATTGTGCTCGGCCACCCGCGGCAGGCCCATGTCGGTGAGCACCCCGAGGGCCGCGCCGAGGGCGAGGATGCCCGGGATGTTGGGGGTGCCGCCCTCGAGTCGCCGGGGCATCTCGGCCGATTCCAGCATCGAATCAGCCACGCGCACAGCGGAATTGCCGCCGGGCAGGAACGCGGTCAGGCGATCGTGCACCCGCCGCGCGCAGTACAGCACGCCCGTGCCGGTGGTGCCGAACATCTTGTGCGCGGACAGCACCGCGAAATCCGCACCCAGCGCCCGCACATCGATCGGCAGGTGTCCACCGCTCTGGCTACAGTCGAAGCACCACAACACCCGCGGATCCACCCGGTCGCGCAGCTCCTCGAGGGTGGTGAGCGCGCCGAAGACGTGATGCAGATGGCTGACGGTGATCAAGCGGGTGCGTGGGGTGACTCGTGCGGCGAGGTCGTCGATATCGGCCTCGCCCAACGCGGTCACCCGGTAGGGGACCAAGCGGATGTGCCGGCCGAAGCGGGCCAGGGTGGTGCGCAGCTGCACCCACGGATACACGTTCGCGGCGTGATCGCGTGGGCTGTAGAGGATTTCGTCGCCGTCGTCGAGTTCGGCCAGCCCCCACGCGAGGGCGACCGCGTTCAGGCCGGCGGTCGCGCCCGGGGTGAATACGATCTCGTCCGGCCGCGCGCCCAGGAAGTCCGCCGTCCGCGCGCGGATCGACTCGATCTCGCGTTCGAGGACTGTGGCCCACCGGTAGGTGCCGCGCCCGGCGTTGGCGGTGTGGCGGCGGTGGTAGCCCTCCACCGCCTCGATCACCGGCAGCGGCTTCTGGGTGGTGGAGGCGCTGTCGAGATACACCTCGTCGGCCTCGGCCAGCGCGGGGAACAACGCGCGCACGCGGGCCGCGTCGAAGCCGGGCGCGGGCTGAACAGGACTGTGCCAAGGCGCTGGTGACCGCAACGCGACGCTCCCTCCGGCTCGTACGCTCCGACCTATCAACGATACGCATAAATCGCGGCACGGACCGAACGTTGTCGCGGGCAACGGGTTTGGCACGGTCGCGTCGGCGGGCCGGGCGTGTCCGCCGCGAATTCGACACGCCCAGGCGCGGGTTCACGCGGATGCGATGTCTGGGCGCACTCGGTAGCGTCATGCCGGTGAGCGCGGGGCGGAGCGGAGTGCGGGCGGCGCTCGGCGACCCGCGCCGCGGTGTGCCCGCCACCGCGGTCGACGACGCCGTGACCGCGCTGGCCGCGGTGTGGCTCGTCGGTGGGCTGATGCTCGACGTGTGGGGGCGGTCCTCGACGCCCGAGCCCGGCGCCTTCGCCTGGTGTTCGGCAGCGGGTTTCTCGCGCTCGCGGGATGGACGTCGTATCTGGTGTGGCGGCGCGTGCGCGAGGGGTTGCGCGGATTCGCGGCGGTGCCATGGGGATACCGGTCGGCGGTGGTCGCGGTCGGCGGATTCGTGGTGTCGGGACTCGCCGACATCGTGTGGCACGCGCGGTTCGGGGAGGCGCGCGGCATCGCGATCGTGTTCGCCCCCGGGCATCTCGGGTTGACGGTGTCGATGCTGGTTCTGGTCACCGCGCCCCTCCGCTCCGCGATCGGCCGGGTCGATATCGGCGACGCCCCGCCGCTGCGCCTGCTGTGGCCCGCCCTGCTGACCACCGGCCTCGCCGCGTCCCTCGTCATGGCCTTCCTCGACTACGGCAACGCGATCACCTACTCCGCCAACCGAATCGTCGACGCCCTCTCCGCTACCGACGACGACGCCCCCGTCCGCGAACTCGCCGCCGCCGTCCTCATCACCGCCACCATCCTGCTGACCCCCCTGCTGTTCCTGGCCCGCCGCTGGCGCCTCCCCTTCGGCGCCGCCACCCTCACCACCCTCCCCGTGGTCGCCCTCTCCGCCACGCAAACCCACGCCCACAACCGCGCCGTCCTCCTGCCCTTCACCCTCGCCGCCCCCGCCCTCGACCTCCTCATCCTCACCCTGGACCCCACCCCCACCCGCCCCACCACCTACCGCACCTTCGCCCTCACCACCTGTCCCTCTACATCGCCATCCCCGCCGCCGCCGTAGGCCACCTCCCCACGACCCCCGAACTCTGGACCGGCCTCCCCCTGATGACCACCCTCACAGCCTGGCTCCTCACCGTCGTTCTACTTCCGCTGAGCGAACCCTCGAATTCGCCGTGAGTCCCAGAACGTTCGGCACGCTCGAAGGCCCCGAAATGTTCGCCACCCTCGAGACATGGTGGCCCCAAGACGTACGCCACCCAACGGTGCAACGCCCAAGATGACGCCGCTGCGGACGGTTCGTCCCCAAGACGTGCGCCACCCACAAGGCGTGGCGCCCCAAGGCGTACGCCACCACCAAAAGCGCAACGCCCCAAGGCGACATCACCCCCGAAGGTACGGGTTCCCCAAGACGAGCGCCCTCCAAGGCCGGGCGTCCCTAGAGACGGGCGCCTCCCCCAGAGGCGCGGCACCGGAAGAGGTACGCCACCCCCCAAAAAGGCTCGACGCCCCAAGAGGTACGCCAACCCAGCCGCACCCTTTATTCGGATTCGCACCCCCTTCAGGGCTATACAGCGGGTGCGGATCCAAATAAAGGGTGCGGCTGGGTTGGTGCGCATGGGGGTGGGTGGCGTGATGTGCGGGGTTGCGTGGGATGCAGGGGGTAGCGTTCAGGGGTGGAGGTTGCGCAGGGGTGGGACAGCGTTGCGACGATTGCGGAGGGGTGGGTGTGGCGGCGGCCTCGGCGGGTGGAGGTGGGGGAGCAGTTGCGGCGGGAGAGCTTGTTCTTGCCTTGGTTGGTTTCGCGGGTGTCGGTGGCGGTGCCCGTTCCCGAGGTGGTGGGGGAGGAGCCGATCGTCGTGCGGCATCGGATGATCGTGGGGGAGGCCGTGATTGAGCCGCGGGTGGCGCATGGGGTGGCATTGGGTGCGTTTCTGCGTGAGCTGCATGATTGCTCGGTGGGCGAGGCGGAGCGGCACGGCCTTTCGGGCGCTGGGCGGACCGCGGTGGATCGGGCGGCGGCCGTGGGGCGGTTCCGGGAGGAGGTGTTGCCCTTGTTGCCGCAAAGTCGAGGTCGGCTGCCGAAGAATTGCTCGACGCGATCCCGGGGCTTCCAGCGGACACCGTGGTGCACGGCGATCTCGGGCCCGATCACGTCCTGGTCGAGGGCGACCGGCTCACCGGCGTCATCGATTTCGGGGACGCCCACGTCGGCGATCCGGCCATCGATCTGGCCTGGGCCCTGTACGGCACCCCGGCCCCGTTTCGTCACGCGCTCGCCGAGAGCTACGGCGTCACCCCGGAGGAACGCGAGCGGGCACTCCTGTGGCATCGGCTGGGCCCGTGGTTCGAGGTCGTCCACGGCCGAATGATCGCCGACGACAACCTGATTCGCGGTGGCCTCGCCGGCGTCCTCGCCCGGCTCACCACGCCACGTTCAGGTCGGCGTCGTACGGAATAGTCTGGGGCGCAGCCGAATTCGTCGCCATGCTCCGCTGCCCATGCCCCGGATCGCCGTGTTGCTGCTCCGCTGGTCGCACCTCGGGCCGTGGTGCCGGTGCTTCGCTGGTCGTGCCCCGGACCGCAGTGCCTGTGATTCACTGTCCGCGCCCGGACCGCCGTGTCGGTCCTCTACTGTTCATGCCTCGGATCGTGGCGCAGGTGGTCTGTAGTTCGTGCCCCGGATCGGTGCCAGTAATCTGCTGTTCGTCCCCGGACGGCAGTGCCGGGGATTCACTGCCCGCGCCCGGGCCGCCGTGCCGGTCCTCTGCTGGTCGTGCCTCGGGCCGTGGCGCAGGTGGTCTGTAGTCCGTGCCCCGGATCGCGGTGCCAGTGGTCTCCTGTTCGTGCCCTGGCGCCAGTGGTCTGCTGTTGCTCCTACTGTAGTGCCGATCCTCTGCTGTTCGTGCTCCGGATCGTGGAGCCGATGCTCCGCTGCCGGTGCCCCCGGATCGTGGTGTCAGTGGTCAACTGGTCGTGCCTCGGCTCGTGGTGCTGGTCTTTCGCTGCCTGTACCCCAGACCCGTGGAGCCGGCCCTCTGCTATTCGCGCCCCGGCTCGTAGCGCCGGTACTTTGCTGCCCGCACCCCGCACCCCGCACCCCGCACCCCGCACCCCGCACCCCGCACCCCGTGCCGTGGTGCCGGTGCTCTGCCGTTCGTGCCTCGGATCGTGGTGCCGGTGCCCTACGCTTCGCACCTCGGATCGTGGTGCCGGTGGCCTGCTGCCTGTCCACGGATCGAGGTGCTGATCGTCTGCTGCCCGTGCCCGGACCGTGGACCTGGAAGCGGCATCGATGTAATCGCGAACGCCATTGAACACCAACGGAATTCCCCGAATGTCGACGCAAGCGCCACGATGCGTCCCGCAAGAATCCGGAACGCCCAAGCCCCCGACCCCTCACCCCCCAGCCGGATCCGGCCCACCCGGATTACACAACGCCTGCACCGTCGCCTCATACCCCACCGCGGGCCGCCACGGCTCGAGATTCCAACTCGGCTTGTTCGGCTTCACCAACCGCGCCCACTCCCAATGACACCGGAACTGGTCGTACATCCCGGGCGAGTCGGCGTCCGGGCTCGCCGCGACGACCTCGCCCCACGCCCGATCCAGGGCGGCGGGGAAGGTGTCGGCGCGTCCGGCGGCGGTCGGATAGACATACAGCCGACGGCCGTCCGCGTCGTCGATCCACTCGGTGTGATCGATCAGCGGAACGTCGGCGAACGTGTCCACCGTCGGCAACGCCGCCGCGGGCGTCGGGCTGGATGTCGGCGCGGGCGCGATCGTGGTGGTCGGGCTGGGCGGGGCGGCGATCGGTTCGGCGGGGTCGTCCGAACCGCAACCGGCCGTCATCGGCACGAGGATCGCCGACGCCACCACACCGAATCCCAGGATGCGCAGCCGCACGGAAACCCCTTCTGTCACGGTCGTCTCGCCCCGGCCACGCTACCCGGTCGGCCCGAATGCCGGGAATTCGCTTGTCCGCGAGCGGGCCACCGCGACGCCTGTCTTGACCGAAATGCCGCCCGAACCGACGTACAGTAATACCGTGGCCGCTCAGCTGACCAGGGGACAGGTGGACCGACTCACCGTCGACGACGTCGTCGTGGCCGTCCGGCACGCCGAACCGGTCGACATCTCCGCCCTGCTGCTCGACGCTTCCGGGCGCGTGCGCAACGAGGCGGACCTCGTCTTCTACAACAAACCGAACGTCCCGGGCGTGCGCCTGCTGTCGGGGGAGATCCCCACCCTCGCGGTCGGGCTGCGCCAGCTCACCCCCGACATCGAGCATGTGCGCGTCGTGGTTACCCTCGACGACCGGCAGGCCCATTTCGGCGACTACCCGCCGCCCGTGGTGCGCATCGAGGACCCTTCCGGAAACCTGGTCTACGAGTACGTGATCGAGGGCCTCGGCCCCGAATCCACGGTCATCGCCTGCGATCTGGACCGGGTCGGCGCCGAATGGCAGGTGCGCATGCTCGGCCACGGTTACGCTGCGGGATTCGAGGCGTTGGTCAAGGCGCACGGCGTGCCCGTCGGCGGCCCGGCGGCGGAGTGGTCCTATCGCGGTCCGGCGATGCTCGATCCGGGGCAGGAGGTGTCGCTGCACGAGATCCGCAAGGGCGACCTGACCATGCTCAAGCTCGGGCTCGCCTGGGATCCGGTGAAGGTGCACGGCGCGCGCGGCTGGCGCGACCTGGAGATCGACCTGGACGCCTCGGCGTTGCTGTTCGTCGGCCACGCCCTCGCCGATTACGCCTTCTACCACCAGCTTTCATCGCGCAACGGGGCCGTGCGGCACTCCGGCGACAACGTGACCGGTGACGGCAAGGGCGACGACGAGGTCATCACCGTGGATCTGGCGCGGCTGCCGCAGCAGGTGAGTTCGGTGGTGTTCGTGGTGACCTCCTACGCCGGGCACACTTTCGAACGGGTTCGCAACGGGTATTGGCGGCTGATCGACGGCGTCACCAATGCCGAACTGGCGCGCGGGAATCTGCGCGCGGGCGGGCAGAACACCGGCATGATCGTGGCCAAGGTGTTCCGCGACGACGCGCACTGGCGGCTGGCCGCGATCGGCGCGCCCATCGTGGCCGGGCATCCGGTGGAGGCCGTGCAGCCGGTGACGCAGTATCTGTGAGCCCTGCCGGTGGCGAGCAAAGGTTTGCCGGGCGCTGGTGTTCGGGGCGCGGTGACCCTACTATGGCCTCCGCAGGGGCGGCCCGGAAATCCGGGTCTTGTTCCGGTCGAGCGGTACCTGAATCGTGGCTGTAGCCGGAAGCGTCGACGGTAGGGGAACTGATGTCGTCACGGGCTGTGAAATGCCTTGTCTGGGAAGTGGACAACACCCTGTGGGACGGGGTCGTCTGCGACTCCAGCAGCGGTGCGCTGCGACCGGACGCGTTGCGCGCGATGCGGACGCTGGCCCGGCGCGGGGTTGTGCACGCCGTCGCCAGCCGCGGTGAATGGGCCTGGACGACGGGCAAATTGCGCAAACACGGCCTCGACGAATTGTTTGCCGTGGTCGAGGTCGGGTGGGGCCGCAAATCCGCGGCGATCCACCGCATCGCCCAGCAACTCCGCGTCGACCTCGCCGCCGTCGGCTACATCGACGCCGAACCCCTCGAGCGCAGCGAGGTAGCCCACGCCCTGCCCCAGGTGCGGTGCTACGCCGCCCGCCACGTGGACGTTCTCACGGCCCTCCAGGAGTTCCGCGCGCCCACCACCTCTGCCCCGCCTCCTACCTCGCCGATGGGCTTCTCCCACATCGCCGCCCAGTAGGAGCAGCCGCACCCCTTGTTCACCGTCGCACCCCCTGCAACGAGTGCGACGCTCAATAAAAGGTGCGGCTGCGCTGTGCAAGGCAACCCAGCCGCACCGCTTGTTCACGACTGCACACCGTGCAAGGAGCGCGACGCCCGAACAGAGCAGGCGTCAATTCCTGTGGAATGCAGGCGATTCAGATTGCTCGCAGCCATTGATCGAGGGCTGTGAAGTCGCCGTCGTCGAGCCCGCGGGAGGACTCGACGTGGCGTAGGAACGCGCGGCCAGGATGGTGTGCGCGGACCCAGCCGCGGTCGGCGTCGGTGATCTCGTCGTCGATCCATGCGAACGGGCGGCTGCCCGCCCAGTCCACCAGTGTCCGGGTCTTCCAACACAATCCGAACCATCGGTCCTCGCGTTCGTGCTCGGCGGAGGAGTCGGGCCAGCGCACGACCGGCAGCGGTGGCAGTCCGATACGGGGCGCGATCTCGGCGTTCGCGTCGTCCTCCCATGTGGTGGCCCAGACCAACTCGCACGGCAGCGCTGCCAGTCGGCGTCCTAGCTCGGGGGTAAGCCGCGACAGGCGCGAGTCCGGTACGACATCGCGCGGCTGGCGTCGGGGATCCTCGCCGAACGGGAGAAGCGGCCCATCGACATCGAGGAACAGCAGCGGGCGTTGCGATCGGCCGATCATGCCTGCTCACGTTCGGCGAGAACGCTGCGGTCGAACCGCGCTCCGGCATCTCTGGTAACCATGGTCCTCCAACGCGCTGTCGCGAAAGACGATGCAACCCAGCCGCACCCATTTTCGGGATCCGCACCCTTTGCAGGGGGTGCGACGCCCAACAAAGGGTGCGGCTGAGCTTCGTGCACCAACTCAGCCGCACCCGTTATCGGGATCCGCACCCTTTGCAACGAGTGCGACGCCCAATAAAGGGTGCGGCTGAGCTTCGTGCACCAACTCAGCCGCACCCTTTGTCGGGATCCGCACACCCTGTAGAGGGTGCGACGGCGAATAATGGGTGCGGCTGGGTTGGTGGGGCTGTGAATCAGGCGCTGTCGCGGGTGATTTCGACGATGGGGAGGGTGAGGGCAGCGGGGGCCGACGCGGGTACCACCGGGTGGTTCGGGGGGATGGGGGACAGGCGGCGGTAGGCGTCGGATTGGGGTGGGCGGGTGTCGTTCTCGCCCTTGTTGGGCCAGAGGGCGGCGGCGCGTTCGGCTTGGGCGGTGATCGTGAGGGAGGGGTTGACGCCCAGGTTGGCCGAGACGGCCGCGCCGTCGACGACGCTGAGGGTCGGATAGCCGAAGACGCGGTGGTACGCGTCGATGACGCCGTGCTCGGGATCCGTGCCGATGGGTGCGCCACCGAGGAAGTGGGCGGTCAACGGGATGTTGAACACCTCGCCCCAGCTGCCGCCCGCGATACCGCCGATCTGATCGGCCACGCGGCGCGTGACATCGTTGCCCGCCGGAATCCACGTCGGATTCGGTTCGCCGTGGCCCTGTTTGGAGGTCAGCTTGCGCCCGAACAATCCACGTTTGGTGTAGGTGGTGATCGAGTTGTCCAGATGCTGCATCACCAAGCAGATGATGGTGCGCTCGCTCCAGTTCTTGACCGTCAGCATCGACACCAGCTTCACCGGATGCCGCAGCACCTCGAGCACGAATCGCAGCCACCGCGGGATCCGGCCGCCGCCGTCGACCATCAACGTCTGCAACAGACCCATCGCGTTCGAACCCTTGCCGTAGCGCACCGGCTCGATATGGGTGTCCTCGGTCGGATGGATCGACGAGGTGATCGCCACGCCGCGGGTGAAGTCCCGGCTCGGGTCCACCCGACGCGTCGCCGCCCCGACGATCGACTCCGAATTGGTGCGGGTGAGCTGACCCAGCCGCGGCGACAACCCGGGCAGAATCCCCTTGTCCCGCATGGCGAACAGCAACTGTTGCGTGCCCCGCGTCCCCGCCGCGAGCACCACGTGTCCGGCGGTGTAGGACTTCGGCGCCTTGCGCACCCACGCCCCGGTGCGCTGGGTGTCGACCTGCCACGAACCGTCCGGCAGCGGCCGCACCGCGTTCACCGTCGTCAACGGAATCACCTGCGCCCCAGCCTTTTCCGCGAGATACAGGTAGTTCTTCACCAGCGTGTTCTTCGCGCCGTGGCGGCAGCCGGTCATGCACTCGCCGCACTCCAGGCAGCCCGTGCGGTCCGGCCCGACGCCACCGAAGTACGGGTCGGCCACGGTTTCGCCGGGCTTTCCGAAGAACACCCCGACCGGAGTTTGCACGAACGTGTCACCCACGCCCATGTCCTCGGCGACCTTGCGGAACACCTCGTCGGCGGGTGTGATGTGCGGATTGCGCACCACGCCCAGCATTTTCGTGGCCTGCTCGTAGTAGGGCGTGAGCTCGGCGCGCCAATCGGTGATGTCGCGCCACTGCGCGTCGCGGAAGAACGGCTCCGGCGGCACGTAGAGGGTGTTGGCGTAGTTCAGCGACCCGCCGCCCACTCCGGCCCCGCCCAGGATCAGCACATTGCGCAGCAGATGGATCCGCTGGATGCCGAAGCAGCCCAGCTTCGGCGCCCACAGGAACTTGCGCAGATCCCAGCTCGTCTTCGGCAGCTCGTCGTCGGCGAAGCGGCGGCCCGCCTCCAGCACGCCGACCCGGTAACCCTTCTCGACCAGGCGCAGCGCGGTGACGCTGCCCCCGAAACCCGAGCCCACGACGAGGACATCGAAATCGGTGTCGCGCTGGGGCATGGCCACTCCTTGCTCACGGTCTTACTGTGACGTCCGTAACGTTACTACCGGGTAGCGTACCTGTGTCCAGCGGTATCGGTTACCAACCCGGCTCGCCCGCCAGCGGGACGTTCACCCAACTCGGCCGGGCCGGGTCGAGCTGGAGGTGCTGGGGCAGCATCCCGCTCTCGTTCAACAGCGGCCGCAGCGGCAGGCTGCGCGGAAAGTTCAAGGCGTACACGCTGATTCGCAGCCGATGTCCCGGTTGCAGCACCCCGTCGGTGGGGTTGAGCCCGATGTCGAGGGTCGTGGGCTCGCCGGGTGCCACGGGCTGGCGGGTGTCCAGGGTGAGGATCGGGTACGGGTCGGTGTAGTCCCCGTTGGGCGAGCGGGTGGCCCGGCGCTCGTCGACGGCGCGCAGCGAGGCGGCCAGTTGTCCGTAGGTCCATTCGGTGGAGGTGCCGTCGGGTGCGACGTCGTTGAGGGTGACCGCCCAGAAGCCGTCGGTCGCGTCGAGCACGGTGTTCAGATGCACGCTGATCGGGCCCGACACCTGCGTCGGCTCGGCGACCGGTGGGCTGGTGAAGGTGAGCGCCCCGGCCTCGGCGGCGCGGGAGTCGATGGTGCATTCGTTCAGCAGCGAGGTCAGACCGGCCGTGCCCGTCGCGGTGTCCTGCGAGCACAGCGTCGCGGTCATACTCGGCGCGACGGTCAGCCGGGCCGGAGCGCCGGGGGCGGTGGTCAGGCTGCCGTCGTGCGCGCTGGCCGCGGTGCCCGTGGGCGCGGCGTCGAGGTACAGTCGCCGGTATTCGCCTCCCGGACGCGGGAATCGGTCCGCGGTCGCCCAGCCGCCGCCCTGCTGCCAGGTGGTCACCGGGGCGAATCCGTCGACGCCGTTGTCGATTCCCTTGAGCCACTTGTCGAACCACGCGCGTTGCAGCACGTCCAGCCGCGGCGGCGCGCCCGCCTCGCCGAGGCCCGAACTCGAGGTGATGTGAAAGGTGTTGCCCATCATCAGCTTCTTCTCGCTGTCGGGCAACGGGATCGCGCGGTAGATCGAGGTCTGGTCGTAGCTGAAGATGTCGTGCCAGCCGCCGTAGAGGAACGTCGGCACCGCGATGTTCTCCGGATGTCCGAGCCACGCCTGCCGGACCGTGCTGTCGTCGGTGACCAGCGTGCGCAGATAGTCCGGGATCGAATTCACGTCCGGGACCGTCATGGCGGCGGTGAGCGCGTCGAAGAAGGTGAACGGGTCGGCCATCCGGTCGGCCAGCCAGCGGGTGTCGAACCGCCCTGTGAGCAGCGACTGCACATCGGGCACCAGCTTGGTCACGTCGACCAGCGCCAGCCACAGCGGCAGGAAGCCCACTCCCACCCCGCCACCGGTGGCGACGATATCGCGCAGCAGATCGCTGCCCGGCACCACGGGGAAGATCGCCTTCAGGCCCGCGGGATGCCGTTCGGCCGTTTGCAATTGGTTGATCGCCGAATACGACGCCCCCGACATGCCCACCGCGCCGTTCGAAAACGGTTGGCGCGCGGCCCATTCCACGACCTCCGCGCCGTCGGCCTGCTCGCGCTCGCCGAAGACCTGCCAGGTGCCCTGCGAGAAGCCGGTGCCGCGCACGTCGACGACCACCTGCACATACCCCGAGCGGATCAGCTCCGGATCCACCGTGAACGTGCGCGCGAATCCGCCCGTGAGCGCGCCCGCGATATCCCCGCCGTTGAGCCCGAGGCCGGTCTGGTCGAACGCCTTCAGGACGTTCACGAGCGCGTCGCGCAGCGGCGGAATCCCCAGCGCCGCATCGGCGAAGGCGGAGATGAGTTTGGTGTAGGGCGTCAGATTCACCACGACGGGCAGCCGCTCGGCCGCCGGGCCCGACGCGTCCGCCGGGCGGTACACATTGGCCTTCAGGATGGTGCCGTCGCTCATCGTGATCGGCACGTCCCAATCGACGTGCACGCCGGGATACTGTTGCGGGCCGTCGTGCAGCGCGGTCCAGTCGGCGGGGTCGCCCGCGGTCGCGGGCGTGACGGGCGCGAAGGCCAGCGCGCCGAACGTCAGCGACGACACGGTCGCGGTCAGCAGGACTCGAATTCGACGGCGTCGTCGAAACATCATGTCACCCCATGCCTTCGGCGACCGGACCCCACAGTCCGGTCTTCTACCGCCGAGTAACCGTAGTCTGTCGCACATCGGCGCACAATGGTGACCCATTTCACGGGAAGCGCTGATCTCTGTTGTATGCACTGCTCTCGCTATGGCATGCTGGTCGGATGACGGGGACCACGCCGCGGGCGCGCGCACGCGCCCGGACCATGGAGGACATCGTCCGGATCGGCCGTGAGCATCTGGCCGTGCACGGGGCGGCGGCGCTGTCGCTGCGCGCGGTCGCTCGGGATCTGGGGGTGGTGTCCTCGGCGGTCTACCGCTATGTCCGCAGCCGCGACGAACTGCTGACCCTGCTGGTGGTCGACGGCTACACCGAGCTCGCCGACGCCGTCGACGCGGCGTTGGCCGCCGGGCCGGACGATCCGGCGCAGGGCGTGCGCGTGGTGGGCCGGGCCGTGCGGGAGTGGGCGCTGGCCGAACCCGCCCGCTACGGACTGCTCTTCGGCACGCCGGTTCCCGGTTACGAGGCGCCCGCCGAGCAGACGGTCGCGCCGGGCACGCGCGTGATCTACACGCTGTTGCGCGTGATCGAAAAGGCTTATGCCGCAGGGCTGCTCACCGCGCCGGATCCGGCGCCCGCGCTGGGGGAGCCGCTGACGGGCGATATCGCCCGCATCCGCGCGGAACTCGGCCTGGAGCTGCCGGATTGGCTGATGACACGGGCGATTTCGGTGTGGACGGGGTTGTTCGGGGCGGTGACCTTCGACGTGTTCGATCAGTACGGCGCGGACACCTTCGGCGATCGCGCCCAACTGTTCGAACGGCATCTGGACAATCTGGACGGCATACTGGGGTTGCCGGTCCCGTCGCGGGAGTAGGGCGGACCCACCCGATGTGCATTTGTCGCAGACATCGTGCAGGATGTCACAACTTGTAGGAAAGGCATTCTCAGGTTCCCCTCAGCACGGTGATGTGAGACTGAACGGCGAGATGAACGATCAAACCGAACCGATTCCGGTCGTCCCGGAACCCCGCCCCGGCGGCCGCCGTGCCCGGCACGCGCGACCCGAGGACGAGGCCACGGATCGGTCCGGTGCCCCCGCCGAGCGGCCCGGCCGCGGCGAACCCGCCGGCCCGAGTCGGCGGAGAGCCGAATCGGGCGAGGCCGCGCCGCGCGGGGAGCGGGGGAGCGGCGCCGATCCGGTGGGTCGCCGAAGCCGTTCCGCCGCAACGCCTTCCGGGGAGTCGACCGGGCGTCACGGTCGGTCGGCGGGGGGACCCGCCGAGGAGTCGTCCGGGCGTCATGGGCGGTCGGCCGCGGCGTCGCCGGAAGAGTCGGCGGGGCGGCGTGGACGGACGGCTGCCGTATCTCCCGAGGAGTCTGCGGGTCCGCGCGGGCGGAGGGCTGCGGTATCTCCGGAGGAGTCGGCCGGGCGGCGGAGTCGGTCTGCCGCAGCGGCTTCCGAGGGGGTTTCGGGTCGGCGGAGCCGGGCGGCGGCCGAGGGCGATCGGGGTCGACGTACCCGGAGCATCGATGCCGATCTCGCCGACGCTCCGACCGATCGGTACGAACCGGCGAAGCCGAATCGGGCCACTCGGCGCGCTATGGCCGCGCGGCCGCCCAGCAAGGCGGCTCGTGCCGCGCGGATGGCGGGGCGGCTGGCCGCGGCGGCCACGGCCGTGATCGTGGTGTCGGGCACGGGGTTCGCCTACTACACCGAGCGCAGCGTGAACGAGGGCTTCACCCGGTCCAACGTGATCAGCGAGGCGGACGCGGCCGCCCTCGACGGTGATCTGAACATCCTGCTCATCGGCCTGGACACCCGCAAGGACCAGAACGGCAACGACCTGCCCAAGGACATCCTCGACCAGCTGCACGCGGGCGACGGCAGCGAGGGCGGCTACAACGCGAATTCGCTGATCCTGGTGCACATTCCGAAGGATCTGAAGAAGATCACCGCGTTCTCCATCCCGCGCGACGACTACGTCGCGGTGAGCGGCATCCCGGGCTACGACCACGCCAAGATCAAGGAGGCGTACGGCCTGAAGAAGGCCACGGTCGAGCAGAAACTGGAGAACCAGGGCGTCAAGGACAAGGTCGAGCTGGAGCGGCAGGGCCGCGAGGCCGGGCGCGAATCCATCGTGCAGACCGTCAAGGCGCTGACGGGGGTGCCGATCAACCGGTTCGCCGAGATCTCGCTGGTCGGGTTCTACGATCTCGCCAATATCCTCGGCGGCGTGGACGTGTGCCTCAATCACGCGGTCAACGACGAGTACTACTCCGGCGCGGTGTTCCCCGCCGGGCGGCAGCATCTGGACGCGGCCAACGCCCTGTCGTTCGTGCGCCAGCGGCACGGCCTGGACAACGGCGACCTCGATCGCACCCACCGCCAGCAGGCGTTCCTCACCTCGGTGGCCAAGCAGCTCAAGGACTCCGGGACGCTGACCAATGTCGGCAAGTTGCAACAGTTGATCACCGCCGCGCAGAACGACGTGGTGCTCTCCCAGGGCTGGAACCTGCTCGACTTCGCCCAGACGATGGGCAAGGCCGGGTCGATCCCCATCGAGTTCCAGACGCTGCCGGTGAAGGCGTACGACAATGTCGACGGCCAGGACGTCAATGTCGTCGACCCCGCCGAGATCAAGAAGACCGTGCGCGCCGCGTTCGGCGTGCAGGCGCCACAGCCGACCGCCCCCAAGACCGCGCCGCTGAGCACCGTGGACGTGCGCAATTCGGGCGCGGGCGGGGGCATGGCGGGCAAGGTGCTGAACTTCTTGGCGGGCAAGGGTTTCCATCAGGGCGACGCCGCCAACGCGCAGTACGGCGACGGCTCCAGTTCGGTGGTCTACTATCCGTCCAGCAGTACCGACGCCGACGCCACCCAGGTCGCCGACATGCTCGGCGGGCTGCCCACCGCGCCGTCGAAGAATGTGGAGGCCGGGCACGTGCGCGTCGTGCTGGGCAGCGATTTCTCCCTGCCCGACGATTCGGCGTCCTCCGGTTCGTCGACGAGCACGACGACCACGAGCGGGTCCGCCGCCACCTCCACGTCGAGTTCCGCTGCGGCGCAGGCGAGTTCGGGTATGGACGGTCTGCCCGACTCCGGTAAGCCGGTCACCACGAGCATCGGGTCCGATATTCCCTGTGTGAATTGACGCGCGGCGCGCGCTCGTTCGCGGCGGGTGCACCCGTAGGATGCCCCGGTGACCGGATACGACGACGCGTTCGACCACCTCGACACCTCGGCCCTGCCGCCGCGCCAGCAGCGCATCCTCGCCACCATCCAGGAGTGGGTGGTGCGCCACGGATATCCGCCGGGCACACGGGAATTGGGCGAGGCGGTCGGGCTGCGGTCCACGTCGTCGGTGTCGAAACATCTGAAGGCGTTGGAGGACAAGGGTTTCCTGCGGCGCGGGGAGACGGTGGCGCGGCCGATCGATGTGCGGCTGTTCCTGCGGTCGGCCGCGCCGCGCGAGCGCGACGAGGACGCGGTGGCGGTCCCGGTGGTCGGCGACATCGCGGCGGGCACGCCGATCCTCGCCGAGGAGCACACCGACGATATGCTCACCCTCTCGCGCCAGATGGTCGGGCGCGGAACGGTTTTCGCGCTGCGGGTGCGCGGCGACTCGATGATCGACGCGGCGATCTGCGACGGCGACATCGTGGTGGTCCGCCAGCAGCACGAGGCGCACTCCGGTGACATCGTGGCCGCCATGATCGACGAGGAGGCCACGGTGAAGGTCTACCGGCGGCGGGGCGGGCACGTCCTGCTCGAGCCGCGCAACCCCGCCTACGAGGTCATCGACGGCGATCGGGCGGTGATCCTCGGCCGGGTGGTGTCGGTGATGCGGCGCATGTGATCGTTTGTCTCGATTCGGGCCGGGTACGGAGTCGATATATCCCGGCACACCGAACCGAGGACCAGGTCATGACGACAGCAGCGACGAATCCGGCGGCCATCGAGCAGTGGCCGCAGCCCGCGCGGCAGGCGGCGCGACGTCTGCTCGACACCTACGGCGCCCCGCACGAGGCCACCGACAACGCCCTGACCTGGCACGGTGTCGGCCCATGGAAACGCATCACCGCCTCGCGCGCCTACGCCGAGCACAATTTCCCTGCGCCGCATACGGATTCGATCGAGGCCGTGATCGACTATCCCGTTCCGGTCGCCATGTACTCGACCCTGGCCCGGTTCGACGGCAGCCTCACCCTCGACCGCACCACCGGCGAGGTCCGCTCCCGCTGCCACGACGAATCCGCCAACCTGCTCACCCTCAACCTCATGCACGACATCGTCGAGGGCACCCGTTCCCCCGACCAGGCCCGCGCCTACTACACCAAGGAATTCCTCGACGCCCGCCGCGGCAAGCCCACCCCCTACATGACCGCCCTCCGCTTCACCCCCCACTCCGCCCCCGACCCCGACACCCCCCTCATCTCCGACTCCGACCTCACCGCCGCCGAAGCCGAGGCCACCCCCACCTGACCAACCCCAGCCGCACCCTTTGTTCGCATCCGCACCCCCTTCAGGGCTCTGCAACGGGTGCGGATTCGAATAAGGGGTGCGGCTGGGTTGCTTTGCGGGGGTGGGGGTTAGAGGCGGGTGGTGGTGAGGCCCCAGGTGGCGTAGGGGATGGTGAGGGGGGTGTCGGTGAGGGTGGTGTCGAGGGTGGTGAGGATTTCGGTGACCGTGTCGGGTGGGAGGGTGCTCAGGCCGCCGGTGGTCGGGAGCATGTCGAGGAGTTCGGGGCGGGTGTAGGTGCGGTGCCAGTCGTAGCGCCAGATCTCGGGGGCGGTGAAGCCGACCGTCTCGCGGATGGCGTCGGCGGCCCGGGTGTAGAGGGCGCCGTAGGCGTCGAGCATCGGGCGGTCGGGGGTGAGGGTGAGGGGTGAGTCGGGGGCGGCGCGGCGGAAGGCGGCGGCGAGGGCCTCGGTCAGGGCGGGTGGGAGTTGGTAGACATGGCCGAACGGGGCCAGCACACCGCCGGGGCGCAGCACCTGGGCGGCCTTGAGCGCGCCCGCGACCGGATCCACCCAATGCCAGGCCGTGCCCGAGACGATCGCGTCGAAGACGCGGCCGCCCGCGTCCCACGTTTCGAAGGTGCCGACCTCCACCTCGATTCCGGTGCCGCGCGCGAATTCGGCCATGCGCGAATCGGGTTCGACGCCGAGCACCGCGCACCCGGCGTCGCGGAATTGGCGGGCCTCGATACCCGTCCCGCAGCCGACGTCGAGGACGCGCGGGCCGGGCGCGGCCGCCACGATCCGTTCGATCATGGCGTCCGGATACGGGGGCCGGGCGCGGTCGTACCGTTCGGCATCGATTCCGAAGGACTCGGCCATGCGGCGATGGGTGTGCGGAGCGGGAGGAGTGGTCATGCGCCCACTCTAATGGGCGCGTGCCCACTGAAGTAATGTGTTCGCTCCGAGTGAAAGGAGGGACGCGTGCCAACCGGTGTGGCGCTACAAGATCCGCGTCGGCAGCTCTTCGCCGCCGCCGAGCGCGTGCTGCTGCGCGACGGGGCCGCGGCCCTCACGAGTCGTGCGGTCACCGCCGAGGCGGGCGTCGCCAAGGGTGTGCTGCACCGCTATTTCGCCGACTTCGACGCCTTCCTCACCGAACTGGTCCTCGAACGCATCGCCCGCGTCGAACTCCAACGCGTCGCCCTGCTCGACGCCGCGGGCACGGGCGCCGTCCCTGACCTGCTCACCGCCGCCCTGACCAACCTCTTCGACCCCGTCATGGTCGCGATCGTCGTCCTCGTCATCGCCCGCGACGAACTGCGCGCCCGCCTCCGCGCGGCGGGCACCGCCCGCTTTCCTTTGGTCGGTGAGGCCGCCGCCCTGATCGCCGCGTACCTCACGGCCGAACGCGACCAGGGTCGCCTCGCGGCCGACGCCGATATCGACACGCTCGCACCGACTCTCATCGGGGCGGCGCAGCTTCTGTACACGGATCGCGCCGAGGGGCCGCCGGAACCGGAGAAGATTCGCCGGGTGGTGGTCACGGTGTTGGCGGGTGTACTCCGCTGACGATCCATCGAGGCCGTTGTGCCGTACCGCGTCGGCGCTCTGAATTCACCTGTGCCGTAACGCTTCCGTAGTGTTGTCCCCGTCTGGATCGACGATGATCTGCTGTCGGAGGGCGCCCATCACAACGGCGCTGGAAAATGGCTTGCCAGCTCTCCGAGCCCGCTGGCACCTCGACCACCACGACTGAACACCGGTGACCGCGAAACCCGCGCCGCCACATCAGGATTCCAGTCGCCCCGCGGGCGCGACCACGAACTCGAACAGGTGCCTTTGTCACCAACGCGAGTCTGCCGATCAACAAGCTGAATCCGAATCAGCGGAACTACGCCTTCGTGGTCCACCGCGACACCGCTCCGCACGGGGCTGCGTTATATCGAATAGGACCCCTGTGTATCCGGCACCAATCGGGGGCAGCCAACTGGCAGCGATAGGTGTCCGCTGGACAGTTACTGTCGGATGGTCCGCTCGGTGTCGATCCTGTCGGCGTGGCGCGTGTTCGCGGCCCGCCACGCCTGGACCATTGCCGGGCCGCCATGGCCTTCGCCTTCGTCGATGATGAGTTCGCTTGCGGGCCAGGCGCGGTGTAGTCGCCAGGCCAGCACGGCGGGGCCGCTGACATCGTGACGGCCGTGGATCAGGGTGGCCGGGATGCCGTGCAGGCGCTCCATGCGGTCGAGGATCGGCGGTGTGAGGAATCCGTCGTGGGCCCAGTAGTGGGTGACCAGGGTCGCGAAGAGGTCCCGGAACTCGTCGTCTTCCCAGCGGGGGTTTCGTTGTACGCCACCGGTTCCGATCGCGATGTGGTGGTCCTCCCACTCCGTCCAGGCGCGGGATGCCGCGCTTCGGACCGCCGGATCGGCGTGGGTCATCAGCTGGGCGTAAGCCTCGATGAGGCGGCCGTTGCCGCGCCGGTAGCCGATGCCCGCCTGCTCGGCATGGGTGGCCAGGCGGTCCCAGGCTTCGGGATAGACCGCGCCCACCGTTTCCGTTATCCAATCCACGGCGAAGCGGTCGGTGGTGGTGACCGCCATCAGCACCATGCCGTGGACCCGCTCGGGATGAGCCTGTGCGTAGGCCAGTGCCAGTGTCGAACCCCACGAGACGCCGTTGACCAGCCACCGATCGATGTGGAGGTGTTCGCGAATCCGCTCGATGTCCTCGATGAGATGGGGTGTCGTGTTCTGGTCCAGGTTGTAGTCCGGAGCGGTCGCGCGCGGCGTCGATCGCCCGCAGCCGCGCTGGTCGAAGCCGATGATGCGGAACCGCGCCGGGGCGAACTTGTTTCGGTAGGCACCGGTCCCGAGGCCGCCACCCGGACCACCGTGCAGGTACACGGCGGGGATACCGTCGGGGTTTCCCGACTCCTCCCAGTAGATCTCGTGATCGTCGCCGACGGTCAACAGTCCGGCAGCCCGCACTTCCACGTTGTCGACCACAGTTCGTGACGTTACCGACGACGACGGCGTATCCCACGACAGCGCCCGGATCCACCTCGCCGACTTCTTCGGATACGCGCGAGGCTGGAATGCCCACATGGACTGGACGAAGACACCGGAGGCGTTCGAGGCGCGAACCGTGCGCGGCAAGGCGGTGCTGACGATCTGACGCGACCGCCGGGTCGGCGCGCTGAACCAGCCCGGTCCGTACCGCCTGGGCAACGCCTCGGCGGCGAGGGTGGTCGCCGAGATCCTCTGTGCTACAACGGCTCTCGTGTATCGAGGGAGGGTTGGGTGTGGCCGGAGATTGGGTCGTCCGTAATGCGCTTGATCTTGGTGTGGGCCTGATCTACTGTCCACCTCACGCTGAACGGAGGTTGTCGTGCACAAGTTGGTGGTTCTGTATCCCGAGCCCGCCGATCCCGACCACTTCCGCGAGTACTACGTGAACACCCATCTTCCGCTGGTCGCGCGGATGCCCGGACTGCTCGCGTGGCGCTACAGCTTCGAGGTGGCGGCTACGGAGGGGGAGACGCCGTACTTCGCGGTCTTCGAGGCCGAGTTCGCCGATGCCGCCGCTATGACCGCGGCGCGGGAGTCGCCGGAGGGGCGGCGGGTGGCCGCGGATGTCGCCAACTATGCCACCGGTGGGGCGGTCGTCATCCACTATCCGGTGCGGAACGGCACGCCCTGAGCGTGGCTCTAGGAAGGCACCGTCACCTCGCTCGGTGACTTGTCGTCCCGCAACCCCCGCCAACTCGGATGGCGCAGCCCATCCCCCGCGTACTCGCGATACTCGATATCCGCGACCAGTACCGGCTCGACCCAGTGCGCCACCGCGGTGACCGTGCGGGGCGGCGGGATGTCGAACGGTGTTGTCGGGCGGGCCAATTCGTCGAGGGTGCGGCGTAGGACCCGCCGGTCGGCGACCGTGAAACCGGTGCCGACATTGCCGATGTGCAGTAACTGCCCCTCTGCGTCGTGTGCGCCGAGGATCAGGGAGCCGAAGGTTGGGTGGAATCGGCCGCTGCCGGGGCTCCAGCCGGCCACCACGGCCTCGGTCGTGCGGCGCAGGGGTGTCTTGATCCACGCGGGGGAGCGGCGGCCGGGTTCGTAGATCGATGTGAGGCGTTTGCACACAATGCCTTCCAGCGCGTGGTCGGCGGCCAGCTTCAGCATCGTGTCCGCGTCGACGTCGATCCAGTACGGCGGCACCTGCACCGACGGGCCGGAAAGGGAGAGTTTGTCGAGGCGGGCGCGTCGCTCGGTGTAGGGCAGCCGTAGCAGCGAGGTTCCCTCGGATGCGAGCAGGTCGAACACGAAGAACTGCACCGGATAGTCCGCGATGAGCGCCGGGCCCGGGCGGACCACATGCATGCGGTGTTGCAGCCGCGCGAACGAGGGCGCGCCCGTCGCGGGGTCCAGGGCCACGATCTCCCCGTCCACGAGCAGGTCGCGCCGGCCCGCCACCGCCGCGACCGCCTCGGCCAGTTCCGGATACGCCCGGGTGACGTCGCGTCCGTTGCGGCTGGTGAATTGGCAGCTGCCGCCGCCGCAGCGGGTCACCGAACGCACGCCGTCCCATTTCATCTCGATCGCCCAGTCCCGCCCCGCGCCCTCCGGCGGCCGTCCCGCGACGGCGAGCATGGGCGCCGGAACCGGGGGCACGGCGGGGCTACCGTTCCACCGGATCGACCGGTTCGGTGCAGCTGTCGGGCGGATCGACCTGCGAGCAGGACACCGGCGGGCGGGTCGGATGATAGTTCGCGGGTACTCCGCCGTCGCGGGCCAGCGTGGCGTACACCTCCACCGCGTCGGTGGGATGCCGCACGAGCTGCGGATCGTCGACCACGTTCACCGTGTAGAGCCCGAAACGTGGTGTGTAGGAACCCCATTCGTAGTTGTCGGTGAGGCTCCAGTAGTTGTAGCCGATGACGTTCATGCCGTCGGCCTTGGCCCGCTGCAACCAGTAGATCGTGTCGCGCAGGTGGTCGGCGCGGGTGTAGTGGTCCGGGCGCGGCTCGTTGTTCTCCGTCGGCATCCCGTTCTCGACCACGTACAGGGGTTTGCCGGGAAACTGCCGGGCGTAGTGTCGCAGCGCGTAATAGATGCCTTCGGTTTGCAGGGGCAGATTCCACATCTCCGGCGCCCCCGCCGCGGTGGCCCCGTCCCGTGGTCCGGGGTCGGGGCCGAAGTAGTAGTCGACGCCTATGAAGTCGAGTTTGTCGCGCACCTTGTCGACGAACGGCTGATTCACCTCGGTCTCCGCGCCCGGCACGAAACCGATGTTGCTGGTGACCCACGCGCCGGGCTGGACGCGATGGATGTCGTCGTAGATGGCGTTGTGCGCCTGCGCCAGCCGGTCCATCGCCTCGGGCCACTGCTCGTCGGTGAGCGCGCCGATCCGCCGCTCGGTGCCCAGGTAGGCGCCCGGCTCGTTGATCGTCACCCAGATCGGGTCGCGGGCGGCGAAGTGCTCCACCACCTTGCGGGCGTTGGCCAGCCACGCGTCGACCATGCCCGGATCGCGCCAGCCGCCGCGGTCGGCGGCCCAGGCCGGGTACACCCAGTGATCGAGGGTGAGCATCGGGCGCATCCCGGCGGCGATGATCGCGTCGACCATCGCGTCGTAGCGGGCGAAGGCCGCGTCGTCCCAGCCGTCCGGATCCGGTTGCACCCGAGCCCATTCCACGCTGATGCGGAAGACCTTCGCGCCCAGCCGCGCGGCGCGGTCGATGTCGGCGGCGTATCGATCGAGGAACCGCACCGAATCCTGGTACGGCTCGACCGCGCCGGAGGCGATGTACCGGGTCCAATTGCTTTCGGGCGCGGCGCCTTCGGACTGGAAGCCCGACGCGGCCACACCCCAGAGGAAATCCTCGCCCAAGGACGGCAGCGCGCCCGCGCCCGGTGCGGGGGCGGCGGCCGCCACCACGCCGGTCGTCAGCAGGGAAGCCAGCGCGACCCCCGCCGCCACGAGCCGCCGATGCGTTGACTGTCGCATTCCAGCAACAGTAGCTACGCGATAGCTTCTTGCCGTGTCGCGCTTCGGCGTGTCGCGCGCTCAGGCCGAGGGACGAGCGCGGAGACCGTCCCTCCTCGCGCCGACCTGCCGGGCCACGCCCCAGGCTCGAGATCGGCGCGCGGCGTGCCGTCCCGGCCGGATCAGCAGATCCGGTCCTGCGGATGCAGGCTGCGCGGCGGCCTGCCGTGATGGCGGCGGAAGGCGGTGCTGAACGCGAAGGGATTGGTGTAGCCGACCTTCCGCGCGACCGCGGCCACCGGTTCGCCGCCCGCCAGCAGCCCGGCGGCGAGGGTCATCCGCCGACTGGTCAGATACGACAGCGGCGACTCGCCGAACAGGGCGATGAAGCGGCGATACAGCGTCGCGCGCGACACCGCCGCGTGCGCGGCCAGCGATTCGGCCGTCCACGGATGACCCGGACTGGAGTGGATCGCGTAGAGGATGCGTGCCACCACCGGATCCCCCAGCGCCGCATGCCATCCCGGCGAATCCGGCTCCGCGCCCGCCAGCCACGCCCGCAGCGTGTGCGCGAGCAACGACACCAGCAGCCGGTCGCGCACCACCTGCCGGGCCGGGCCGATGGTGTCGATCTCCTCGTCCAGCAGTGCCAGCGCGGGCGAGGTGCCGGACTCGGCTGTGACACAGACGTATTCGGGCAACGCGTCGAGCAGCCTGCGGCCGGCGAGATCGGTGCTGCCGTAGGTTCCGGCGATCACCACCGCGCGCGGGCCGTGGCCCGGCGCGGGCGCCCGCAATGTCGCGCAGTGCCCGTGCGCGCGGTCCGCGCCGCCGCGGATGAGGGCGATATCGCCCGCGCGCAACTCGTCGGCATCGGCGCCGCGGCTGAGCGACGCGTGGCCGTGCAACACCGCGTAGAGGGTCAGCGGCGCGGACCGATCCGCCAGCCACGACCACGGTGACTGGCGATCGGCCCGCCACAGCAACGATCCCTCCGCGCGGATTCCCTGGAGCATCTCCGCGAGCACATCCACGGCTACGACGCTACCGAGTGTGGCGGGCGACACGCCCGCAACCGCTCAGTGCGCGGGCGTGGTGAGGTCGTAGACCGCGAGTCCCGGCAGGTGCTGGACCGGATAGTGTGCCGCTACCCAGTCGTAGATGGCCTTGTTCCCCACCGGTCGCCACCACCCGGCGTCCGGATCCGCTTGCGCGGGCGCCGGATTCGCGTGATTCGGCACGCGCCAGGAATCGGGCAAGCGCACCTCCGGCGCGAGATAGTAGGTGATCTCGTGGTCGCGCACCATGTCCTGGAATCGCGGCAGGGTCGGCACCGGATCCTCGGAGGTGAATCCGCCGATGGCCACCACCGGTGTGCGACTGGCCAGTTCGAGTCCGGCGGCGGGGGAGGAGCGGTCGATGGCCGCCGACCATCGGGTGTGGGTCGCGCGCAACATGTCCACCAGCCTCGGATCGACCGCGCCGGTGCCGGTGAACAGCGCGATCTCCTGCCGGAATCCGCCCAATGCCCCGGGCCGCTCGGGTCGTGCCGGACCCACCGTCGGGCTGCCACCGGTATGCGCCTGCGGCAGTGTGGCTCCCGCGTACGCGGTCGACCCCGCGAGCCCGGCCAGGAGCCCCACGACGAGCGCCACCCCGGACAGTCGCCGCGGCCACGCCGACACCAGCGCGCCCAACAACCACACCGCCGCGATCACCGACACGGCGAGCACCGTCCACCGCAACCACGGCTGCCACGCCGCGTTCCGGCCGAGCACCACGAAACCCCAACCGCCACAACACAGTACGAGCCCCGCCGCCCCGAGACGACCCAGCGCGGTCGCGCGCAGCCGCCACATCTCGTGCACCCCGAGCGCGAAGGATCCGGCCACCGCCGGGGCGATGGCGAGGGTGTAGTAGGCGTGCATCCCGCCCTTCATCGCCGAGAACGCGATGCCGTCGATGAGCAGCCACAGCCCGAACACCAGCGCCGCGCCCCGCACCAGGTCGGTGCGACCGCGACCGCGCCGCGCGACGAGCACGAGGACGAACGCCAGCGCCGCGGCCGGGAGCAGCCACGAGATCTCGAACCCGATCTCCCCGGTGAACAGGCGCGTCGGGCCGGAACCGAAACCGCCGAACCCGCCGCCGCCCGGCCCCTGCTGCGGGAACCGATATCCCTCCGGCAACTGAAAAGGGTTGTGCCCCCGATGATTCTGACCGAGATACCGGGCGAACCCGTTGTAGCCGAGCACCAGATCCATGAACGTGTTGTCCTTGGACCCGGCCAGATACGGCCGCGACGACTCCGGCCACACCATGGTCAGCACCACGTACCACCCGGCCGAGATCACCAGCGACCCCGCCGCGGCCAGCAGGTGCAGGATCCGCTTGCCGAGCGTGGTCGGCGCGACGATCAGATAGGCCAGCGCCAGCGCGGGCAGCGCCATCAGACCCTCGAGCATCTTGGCCAGGAACGCGAAACCCAGTGCGGCACCGGCCAGGACGAGCCAGCCGGGGGCCGCGGTGGCCAGCGCCCGGACGGTGCAGTACGCGCCCGCGGTCATCAGCAGCACCATGACCGCGTCCGGATTGTCGAACCGGAACATCAACGCCACCACCGGCGTCGCGGCGAGCGCGAATCCGGCGAGCAGGCCCGCGCCGCGGCTGCCGGTCGCCCGGGTCACGGTCGCGTACAGCAACGCCACCGCCGCCACCGCCATGAGCGCCTGCGGCACCAGCATGCTCGCGCTGCCGAAACCGAACAGCTGCCCCGACAGACCCATGATCCATTGCGACAGCGGCGGTTTGTCGACGGTGATGAAATTGCCGGGGTCCAGCGATCCGAACAGCAGCGCCTGCCAATCCCGTGAGCCCGCCCACGTGGCGGCGGCGTAGAAGGAGTTGCCCATCCCGTTGACGGTGATGTTCCACAGGTAGGCGCCCGCCGTCGCGAGCAGCAGCACCGCCAGGCCGACCCGTTCGACGGGCCGGGCGGGCGGTAGGCCGCTCGCGGGAGAATCGGGCGATTCGGATGGCGTGGTTTCGGCGATGGTCGCTGTCACCGCGGGAGCGTCGCACGCCACCCGGTGAGCGCGCTGACCGTCGGCTGGGAAAACGCTGAGAACGCGAACCTATTCGCCGCGCACGTACCGCAACGATTCACGGATGGCCGCCATATCGATGCGCAGACTCGGATCGCGTTGCTGCGCTTCCTCGAACTCGAACATGAGATCGTCGATCGTGCTGCGGCGCGCCATCGCGACCAGTTCGGCGTGCACGTGATCGCTCAGCGTCACCCCCGCCGCGGCGGCCCGGCGCGCGAGCACGGTCCACGCCTCGACGGGCAGCTCGTAGGCCTCGATCAACGCCGTCGCGGCCGAATCGGGTTGCGCCGCAAGGTCGTCGGGCCGCTCCGCCGCCAGGAACTCGACCACCGCGTCGATCGGCACGCGACGACCGGCGAGTGCGATCAGTTCGCGGCGAACGTAATCGACCGGCGCGAGACCCGCCGCGCGGGCACGGCGGCGGAGCACGTCGACGGTGCGGGCGGGCAGATCTTCGATCTCGATGAGCGCCATAGCGGACACCGTAATGGATGAGTCGGGCGAGAACGCTCCTACCAAGGTATCGGTTTCGACTCGGACCGCGGTATGTCGTCCGCGCGCGTGGAGCCGGGTAGGGTCCGACGCGGGGAGCGAATCCGGTTGCGGCACGGGTTCATAGGCGGAGGCGACATGAGCGTGATCGAGACGGTCGAGCGGCCGACGGGGCTCGCGGCGCGGTGGGGCGAGTTCGTCGCGCGGCATCGGCGGGCGGTGCTCGCGGTGTGGGTGGTGCTGCTCGCGGCGTGCGCGGTGGCCTATCCCGCGCTCGAATCCCGCGTGCAGGCACCGGATTTCAATCCCGACCACGCCGAGTACCTGCGCGCGGGTGAGCTTGTGCGCCAACACTTTCCGAATCTGGGCGACGAACAGGATCTGATCGTCTTCGATTCGGCCACGCTGCCCGCGTCCGATCCGGGCTACCGCGCGACCGTCGACGCCGCGCTCGCCACGCTGCGCGGGACCGACGGGATCACCGGTGTCCTCGGACCGTACGACAGCGGCGGGCAGATCTCCGCCGACGGGCACACCGCCCTCGCGCTCATCGGAATGTCCGGGCCGCCGCGCGAGCGGGCCGCGCGGGTGGCCGAGATCCAGGACCGGCTGGCTCGCTCCGCGCCGCCCGGCATCGATGTCGCGGCCACGGGGTATCTGCCGTTGCAGAACGATCTCGCGGCGGTCGAACGCGGCGACCTGACCCGCGCGGAGGCGATCGGTCTGCCCGTGGCCCTGTTGGTGATGGTCGTGGCGCTGGGCGCGCTGGTGGCCGCGGCGGTGCCGGTGGGTGTGGGGCTGGCGGGGATTCTGCTGGTCAACGGTGTGCTGTTCCTGCTGTCCTTCGGGACGGGCATCGATGTGCTGATGAATTCGATGGCGTCGATGATCAGGCTCGGCATCGGAATCGACTACGCGATGTTCGTGGTCAGCCGCTACCGCGAGGAACTCGCGCGGGCCGGGGTGACCCGCCGCGACGATCCGGGCGTGGTGCGGGCCGTCGGCATCGCCATGAACACCGCCGGGCGGACGGTCCTCGCGTCGGGGGTGATCGTGGCCGTCTCGGTGATCGCGCTGACCGTCATTCGCGCGTCGACGTTCCGGGGGTTGGCCCTGGCGGTGTCGGTCGCGGTGCTCGGCACGCTCGCCGTCGCCATGGTGTTGCTGCCCGCGCTGCTCGCCGAACTGGGTCCGGCCGTCAACCGCGGCGCGTTGCCCGCCCGCCTGCGACCCGCGGCGGTCTCCGCGGAAAGCGCGGCGCGGCACGGCAATTGGTATCGCTGGGCGCGGATGGTGATGCGTCGTCCGGTGGTGTTCGGTCTGGCGGCGACGGCGGTGCTGGTGGTCGCGGCGCTGCCCCTGCTGCGGATCGACTACGGGTTGAACATGGGTATCGGGAGTCTGGCGGATCGCCGCGCGGGGGCGGCCGCGCAGACGGTCGCGGCGAAGTTCCCGCCGGGCACGATGGCCCCGATCGAGGTCGTGGTGACCGGGCCGGGGGATACGGAACTGGGTCGCGAGGGCGCGGCGCAACTGGATCGGCTCGTGGCGGGATTCCGCGGCGACGATCGGGTGGCGACCTCGATTCAGCAGCGGGCGAACGGGCGGGCGCTGGTGATCGTCGTGCCCACGGCCGCCCTCGACGATCCGCGCGCCGACAGCCTGGTGCGCGATCTGCGGGACCGGGCGCGGGAACTGCCCGCGATCGATGTCGCGGTCGGCGGGACGAACGCGGGTCTGGCGGACTTCTCCGTCCAGATCACGCGCGGGCTGCCGTGGGTGATCGCCTTCGTCCTCGTCGTGTCGTTCGCCTTCCTGGTCGTGGCGTTCCGCAGTATCGTGTTGCCGCTCAAGGCGATAGCGATGAATCTGCTGGCCACCGGTGCGGCCCTGGGCCTGACGGTCGCGGTCTTCCAATGGGGGTGGGGCGAGTCGTTGCTGCGCTTCCACAGCCCCGGCTATCTTCAGGTGTTCCTGCCCTGCATGGTCTTCGTCATCCTGTTCGGACTGTCGATGGATTACGAGGTGTTCCTCATCCGCCGGATGAAGGAGCGCTGGGACGCCGCGGGGGAGAGCGGCTCCGAGGCCAATCAGGCCGCGGTCGCCGAGGGCATCGAGCACACGGCGCGTCCCATTACCGCGGCGGCGGCCATCATGGTCGTCATCTTCGGCAGCTTCGTGAGCGCGAATGTGTTGGAGCTGAAGGAGATCGGCTTCGCCCTCGCCGTCGCGGTCACCCTGGACGCCGTGGTGGTGCGGATGGTTCTCGTGCCCGCCTTCATGCGGCTGTTGGGGGAGTGGAACTGGTGGCTGCCTGGTTTCGGGAGTAGGGGAGAGTCGGCGAAAAACCAAGTGGCCGTGCGGAACTGACGCTTGCGGCTAGAGCAAACAGGCTGCAGCGGTAGTAAATTCAATACCGATACTCACATATGCGAATCTAAACATGAAAATTCGTAGCGTGTCAGGCGAACGCGACACCCGAACCAAGGCGCCTCATAAAGAACCGCAATGAGGAGAAGGCCCTGAGCCGAGCCGCAGACGGAATTCTGGATGCTGTCCGTTTGCTGCTCGCGCGTCGGTGGAATCCTCCTGGGAGTACCCGGCGACACGCCGGGGCCGGGCGGTCGGAAGGACGGGCCCGACATGAGTCTCAGCGCAGTGCAGGACGCGGTGTTGGCGCAGTTGCCGGATCCCGAGCCGGAGGCGCCGCCCGGATCGGAGACGTCCACCGCCTTGTTGCGGTATCTGGTGTGGATTCACGTCGCGGGGACGGCGGTGGCGCTGGCGTGGTGCGTGTCGGTGGCGCGGCGGTCCGAGGGGAATCGGCGGCGGGCCTCGATCGCGGCGGCGGGGGTGTTGGCGGTGGGGTTGGTGACGACCCTGGTCGGGGTGATGATGGGGACCGCGCTGGAATAGGTCAGTGCAGGGCCATGGCGTCGTGGGCGACGCGGAGGTCGGCGGCGAACTGCCGGTAGGCGTCCTCGCGGTCGGGGGAGCGCAGCACGGCCGAGGGGTGCACGGTGGCGATGGCCCGGTGATCGTCGAGCGAAATGACCTGTCCGCGTTGGCGACTGACGCGGAAGGAGGGGCCGAGGACCGCTCGGGCGGCGATCGCGCCGAGGCAGACGACGAGTTCCGGGCGGATGGCGGTGAGTTCGGCGGACAGCCAGGGGGCGCAGGCGGTGATCTCGCCGCGGGTCGGTTGCTGATGGATGCGGCGCTTGCCGCGTTCGGTGAATTTGAAGTGTTTGACCGCGTTGGTGAGGTAGACGGTGTCGCGGTCGATGCCGACCTCGTCGAGGGCGCGGTCGAGCAAGCGGCCCGCGGGTCCAACAAAGGGGTGTCCGGCGAGGTCCTCGCGGTCGCCGGGTTGTTCACCGACGAAGACGACGTGCGCGTCGCGGGGGCCCTCCCCGAAGACGGTCTGGGTCGCGCCGCGATAGAGGTCGCAGCCGCAGCAGCCGTCGGCGGCCTCGGCCAGGGCGGCGAGGTCGGTGGTGTCGGGAACGAATTCGGCGGCGCTCACGGCGGTTCCTCCTTCTGGTCGACGTGGCTCGTATACCCGGGCCGGACCTGGTGAAACGCCGTTTGGCCCGGTGTGGGCCGGGTAGTGCGGGGGTGGTTCACGAAAGGAGAAGCTCATGGCCGCAGAACTTCAGGGCAAGCGGGTCCTGATCGTGACGTCCAATACCGGTGTCGAGCACGACGAACTCGTGGTGCCGCGGGACCGGTTGCGTGAGCGTGGGGCCGAGGTGACCCATGCCGCGGTGAAGCAGGAGCAGGTTCAGACCTTCCAGCACGACACCGAGCCCGATACGACCGAACAGCCGCAGGCCGCGTTGGACGGCGTGCACGCGAGCGATTTCGACATCCTGGTGATCCCGGGCGGGACGGTGAACGCGGACAAGCTCCGCATTGCCGAGGGTGCGACGGCGTTGGTGCGCGAGTTCACCGACGCGGGTAAGCCGATCGCGGCGATCTGCCACGGCCCGTGGGCGTTGGTGGAGGCGGGTGTGCTGCCGGGGAAGACGCTGACGTCGTATCCGTCGTTGCGCACCGATATCGTCAACGCGGGGGCGGAGTGGGTGGACGAGTCTGCGTGTCGTTCGAACGGGAGCGGGTGGGCGTTGATCACCTCGCGTAATCCCGATGATCTGCCCGACTTCGTGGACGCTATCACGCAGGAGTTGACCGGCAGGTCGTGAGAGACATTGGGGCCCAACACCTTTCGTGGTGTTGGGCCCTTGTCGTGGGGGGAGGTGGGCTGGGTCACGCGGATTTATATTGCGCGCAATCCAATTGCGTCATAGATTGTTGCTCGTGACCGATCCCCTGACCCTCGACCAGCAGGTCTGCTTCCCGCTGTACACCGCCCAACGGGCGATGACGGCGGTGTATCGGTCGAAGCTCGAGGCGTTGGGGCTGACGTATCCGCAGTATCTGGTGATGTTGGTGCTGTGGGAGCGGGACGAGCGCGGTGTGGGCGAGTTGTGCGCCGCGCTGTCGCTGGATTCGGGCACGTTGTCGCCGCTGTTGAAGCGGTTGGAGGCGGCGGGGTTGGTGGAGCGGAGTCGTTCGGCGGTCGATGAGCGCCGGGTCGAGATCCGGTTGACCGAGCGGGGTGCGGCGTTGCGTGCGGACGCGGCCTGCATTCCGCTGGAGATGCTGACCGCCACCGGCCTGTCCGTCGAGGAGCTGACCGCGCTGCGGGAGACCCTGCGGCGTTTGACGGCGGCCCTCGATTCGCATATTCGATAGGAGAACAGCCATGAACGTCGTGTACACCGCCGAGGCGTTGGCGACCGGGGACGGCCGCAACGGGCACGCGCGCACCACCGACGGGAAAGTCGATGTGGCGCTGGCGATTCCGAAGGAGATGGGTGGTTCGGGCCAGGGCACGAATCCGGAGCAGTTGTTCGCCGCGGGGTATGCGGCGTGTTTCCATTCGGCGTTGCGATTGGTCGGCAAGCAGGAGCAGGCGAATGTCGATGATTCGGCGGTCGGGGCGAAGGTCGGGATCGGCACGCTGGACAACGGTGGTTTCGGGTTGACGGTGACCCTCGAGGTGACGTTGCCGCATGTGTCGCCGGAGCAGGCGCGGGAGTTGACCGAGCGGGCGCATCAGGTGTGTCCGTATTCGAACGCGACGCGCGGCAATATCGATGTCGAGCTCGTGGTGGCCGAGGACTGACGGGGATGGATATGCGGGCGGTGGTTCTGGGCCGGTTCGGGGAGCCGAAGGAGGTGTTGGCCGCGGCGGAGTGGCCGGTGCCGGAGCCGGGTCCGGGGCAGGTGCGGGTGCTGACGTCGTTGTCGCCCATCCACAATCACGATCTGGCGATCGTGCGGGGCGTGTACGGGTATCGGCCGGAGCTGCCCGCGATTCCGGGCACCGAGGCGGTCGGGCGGATCGATGCGGTCGGTCCGGGTGTGTTCGATGTGGAGGTGGGGCAGCGGGTGGCCGTGGCGGGTGCGCAGGGCACCTGGGCGGAGTATTTCCTGGCCGAGGCGGCGGCGGTGGCGCCGGTGCCGGAGTCGGTGGACGACGAGACGGCGAGTCAGTTGGTGTCGATGCCGTTCAGCGCGTTGTTGTTGCTCGAGGATCTGGGGGTCGAGCGCGGGCAGTGGATCGCGGTGAACGCGGCGGGTGGCGCGGTGGGCCGGTTGCTGAATCTGCTGGCGGAGCGGCGTGGGGTGGGGGTGGTGAGTCTGGTGCGGAGCGAGGCGTCGGCGGAGTCGTTGCGGGCGGCGGGTTTCGGCCCGGTGGTGGTGACCGAGCAGGCGGGGTGGCAGGAGCGGGTGGCCGAGGCGACGGGCGGGGAGCCGATCGTGGCGGCGGTCGATCAGGTCGGTGGCGCGGCGGCGGGGGAGTTGATGGAGTTGTTGGCCGAGCGGGGTGAGCTGATCTCGTTCGGGGCGCTGTCGGGGCGGCCGATGCTGATCGGGTCGGGGGCGGTGATCTTCAAACAGGCTGTGGTGAAGGGGTTTTGGGCCGCTCGGCGGGGTGAGGAGATCGGGGCGGAGGCGCGGGGCCGGTTGTTCGCGGAGTTGTTCAATCTGGCCGCGGGCGGGGTGTTGCGGATGGGGATCGAGACGAGTTTTCCGCTGGCCGATATCGGTGCGGCGGTGACGGCGGCCGAGCGGCCGGGGCGCACGGCGAAGGTGGCGTTGTCGCCGCGGGCGGGGTGAGATGGTCAGTCGCGCACGGGTTTCGGTGTGGTGAGGGCGAAGCGGGCGCCGCTGGGGTCGGCGGCGATCGCGATCGGGCCGAGGTAGGCGGCGTCGGTGGCGGGGCGCAGGATGGTGCCGCCGTGGTGTTCGATGGTGGTGAGGGTGGTGTCGACGTCCTCGACCCAGAAGTAGGGCAGCCAGTGGGCGGGTTCGCCCTGGGCGAGTTGTTCGTGGCCGAAGGCGGCCTGTTTCGGGTCGCTGTCGGCGGGGGCGAGCAGGGTGTAGCTGGTGCCGGGGACGTCGAATGCCTCGGTGCGCCACTCGAAGACGTCGCGGTAGAAGGCGAAGGCGGCGGCGTCGCAGCTGGACAGTTGGACCCAGCAGAGGGCGCCGGGGGCGCCGACCTTGTCGAGGCCGCCGTGGTCGTCGGCGGGTCGTAGGACGGCGAAGCGGGCGCCTTGCGGGTCGGTGAGGGCGGCGATGCGGCCGCCGCCGGGGAGGTCGGTGGGGGCGAGGCGGATCTCGCCGTCGGCGTGTTCGGCGGCGGTGGCGGTGGCGTCGGGGTCGTCGGTGTGGAAGTAGACGGTCCAGGCGGGGTCGGCGTCGTCCTCGGTGAGGGGGCCGAGGGCGGCGACGGTGGCGTCGTCGTGGGTGAAGAAGGTGTAGCCGCCGGAGTCCGGGTCGGCGTCGCGGGTGTCCCAGCCGAACACCTCGTGGTAGAACGTGGCGGCGGTGTCGGGGTCGGGGCTGCCCAGGTCGAGCCAATTGGGTACGCCTGCAATGTATTTCGTGGTGAGCACGGGATTGTCCTTCGTCGAGCGGGGCCCGGTGTCGCGGTGGGCCACATCACGGGGGTAACACCGGATCGGCGGGATAATCCAGGAATTTGCTCGGTGTCCGTCCTCGGCGCGCTTCCCCCGGGGACGCGAGGCGGAGGACGCTGATCGGCGGACGATTGCCACCTGAAATGAAACGTGTTTCACTTTCGGGGTGACCGAGCAGAACCGGGAGGTGTTCGCTCCCGCGCGTCTGGGGCCGATCACCTTGCGTAACAGGGTGATCAAGGCGGCGACGTTCGAGGGCCGGACGCCGCGCGCGCTGGTGACCGACGAGCTGATCGCGTTCCATCGGGAGATGGCCGCGGGCGGGGTCGCGATGACCACAGTGGCCTATTGCGCGGTCGCGCCGGGCGGGCGGACCGATCGGCATCAGATCTGGATGCGGCCGGAGGCGGTGGCGGGGTTGCGGCGGCTCACCGACGCGGTGCACGCGGCGGGCGCGGCGGCCAACGCGCAGATCGGGCACGCGGGTCCGGTGGCGAACGCGGCGTCGAACCGGGCCCCGGCGTTGGCGCCGAGCCGGTTGTTCAGTCCGCTGGGGATGCGCCCGATGCACGTGCCCGACGAGGCGGCGGTGGCCGAGGTGATCACCCAGCACGCCGACGCGGCCCGGCTGGCCGAGCAGGCCGGATTCGACGCGGTGGAGATCCATTTCGGGCACAGCTATCTGGTGAGCTCGTTTCTGAGCCCGCTGCTGAATCGCCGCAAGGACCGGTACGGCGGCAGTCTCGCCAATCGGGCGCGGCTGGCGCGGGAGATCGCGCGGGCGGTGCGGGACGCGGTGGGCGACCGGCTCGCGGTGACGGCGAAACTCAATATGGAGGACGGTTTCCGCGGCGGCCTGACCGTCCCGGAGTCTTTGCGGGTGGCCGCGTGGCTCGAGGCGGACGGCGCGCTCGACGCCCTCGAATTGACCGCGGGCAGTTCACTGCTCAATCCGATGCTGTATTTCCACGGCGACGCCCCTCGTCGCGAGTTCGCGAAGACGCTGCCGGTGCCCGCCCGCTGGGGGATGCGCGCGGTGGGGCGCTTCTTCTTGCGCGAGTATCCGTATCAGGAGGCGTATCTGCTCGACCGGGCCCGCCAGTTCCGCCGCGAACTGTCCATGCCGCTGATCCTGTTGGGCGGAATCACCAACCGCGACACCATGAATCGCGCGATGGCCGAGGGTTTCGATTTCGTCGCGATGGGCCGCGCGTTGCTGCGCGAACCCGATCTGGTGAACCGCATCCAGGCCGACGCGGCGACGCCGTCGGCGTGTGTGCACTGCAATCTGTGTATGCCGACGATCTACACCGGGACGCGGTGCGTGTACCGGCTGGATCCGGTGGCACCGGGTTCGTGATCGGTGGGTCGTGGGGCGCCCGCGCGGGCGCCCCACGAAACATCAACTGGCGGCGGCGAATCCGGCGCGCAGGTCGGTGAGGATGTCGTCGATGCCCTCGATGCCGACGGCGAGGCGGACCAGGCCCGGGGTGACGCCGGCGTTGAGTTGTTCGTCGGGGGTGAGTTGGGAGTGGGTGGTGGAGGCGGGGTGGATGACCAGGGAGCGGACGTCGCCGATGTTGGCGACGTGGCTGTGCAGGGTCAGGGCCTCGACGAAGCGTTTGCCCGCGTCGACGCCGCCGGACAACTCGAAGCCGACGATGGCGCCGACGCCCTTGGGGGCCAACGTCTTTCCGCGTTCGTACCAGGGGGAGGATTCCAGGCCCGCGTAGTAGACCTTCTCCACGCCGGGCTGTTCGGTGAGGAACCGCGCGACGGCCTCGGCGTTGGCGACGTGGCGTTCGATGCGCAGGCTCAGCGTCTCGAGGCCCTGGCTGATGAGCCAGGCGTTGAACGGGGCGATGGCCGAGCCGAGGTCGCGCAGCAGTTGCACGCGGGCCTTGAGCGCGTAGGCGGGCGCGCCGAGGTCGGCGAACACCGCGCCGTGGTAGCTGGGGTCGGGTTCGGTGAAGCCGGGGAAGCGCGGGTTGCCGTCGGCGTCGCGGACGGTCCAGTCGAAGCGGCCGCCGTCGATGAGCACGCCCGCGATGGCCGCGCCGTGCCCGCCGAGGTACTTGGTCGCCGAGTGCACGACGATGTCGGCGCCGTGGGCCAGCGGCTGGATCAGGTACGGGGTGGCGACGGTGTTGTCGACGATGAGCGGGACGCCCGCGGCGTGGGCGACCTCGGCGATGCCGGGGATGTCGAGGATGTGGTTCTGCGGGTTGGAGATCGTCTCGCCGTAGAACGCCTTGGTGTTGGGGCGCACCGCGGCCCGCCACTGGTCGAGGTCGTCGGGGTCGTCGACGAAGCTGACCTCGATGCCCAGCTTGGGCAGCGTGTAGTGGAACAGGTTGTAGGTGCCGCCGTACAGGCGCGGGCTGGACACCAGGTGGTCGCCGGCGGCGGCGAGGTTGAGGATCGCGAAGGTCTCCGCGGCCTGTCCCGACGACAGCAGCAGCGCCGCGACCCCGCCCTCGAGGGCGGCCAGGCGCTGTTCGACGGCGTCCTGGGTGGGGTTCATGATGCGGGTGTAGATGTTGCCGGGTTCGGCCAGCCCGAACAGCGCCGCGGCGTGGCTGGTGTCGCGGAAGGTGTAGGAGGTGGTCTGGTAGATCGGCAGCGCGCGGGCGTTGGTGGTGCCGTCGGGCAGCTGGCCGACGTGGATCTGCTTGGTCTCGAAGCTCCAGTCGGCGGTGGGGTCGGCGGGCAGGGCAGAATCGGTCATCGGTGCTGATTCTCCAGTCGGCGTGGGATGGGTCGAGTGTGCCTCCGCACGGTAGGAACCGGCGCGGTGTGAGGCGAGTATTCCGCTCGGCTCGATCCGAATTCACGGCGCGGCGCGGGCGGCACACCGAGTCATACGGGCGGTGGGTCGCCCGGGGTTCACTCGGGGTGTCACAGCAGGTATCGCTCGAGCTGGGGCACGACGTCGACGGGGTGCCGCGCCGACAGCGGGCTGGCGATCTGCTGGAACTGCCACGGGTGCGCGCGCACGAGCGCGCCCATGAGCAGTCCCGGATGTATGCGGTCGTGGATGGGGTAGCGCAGCAGTTCGGCGTTGGAGGCGCCGTCGAGCAGGCGGCAGTAGGCGTCGCGCAGGTCGGTGGCCTCGCCGGTGGAGCAGGCGACCGCGAGGAACACACGGGTGATGTCGGGGGCGAGACGGCCGGGTTCGATCGAGATGACCTCGTCGTCGCCCGGTCCTTCCCCCGTGAGATTGTCGCCGTGCAGGCGGACCGCGCCGTCGCTGGAGGTCATCTGCTCGTGGTAGACCACCTCGGCCAGCGACGGCCCGCGGTACAGCAGCGCCACCGCGTTGAGGTCCACGCGGGCGGTGCGCTTGGACAACAGCTTCCAGCGCGTCACGGGTGTCCAGCCCACGCCCAGGAGCAGGAAGTCGATGGCGCTGCCGTCGGTGCGCTGCAAGGCGATCGCCATCCGCTGTCCCCTTCGTCACCGCCGCGACCCGCCCGCGCCGTCGGCGTCCACTCTAGGCCCCGCCGGGGACGGGCAGCGGGCGGGCCGACGAAACCGGGCGGCCGCCAACGGAATCCGGGTCAAGGGACGGTCACCGGGTCGGTGCAACTGTCGGGCGCGTCCACCAGGGAGCAGGCGGCGGGCGCGCGGGTGGGGCGGTAGTCGGCGGGGACGCCGCGCGCGGCGATGATGTCGCGGTAGGCCGCGACGGCGTCGGTGGGGCGGCGGGTCAAGGTCGGGTCGGTGCGCACGTCGACGGTGTAGAGCCCGAAACGCGGTGTGTAGCTGCCCCATTCGTAGTTGTCGGTGATCGACCAGTAGTTGTAGCCGAGGACCGGGATGCCGTCGGCGAGCGCGCGCTGGATCCAGTACACGGTGTCGCGCAGGTCGTCGGCGCGGGTGTAGCCGTCGGCGCGGGGTTCCCCGTCGCGGGTGGGCATGCCGTTCTCCACGAGGTAGAGCGGTGTGCCGGGGAAGCGGCGCGCGTAATGGTCGAGCGCGTAGTAGATGCCCTCCGGCTGCAACGGCAGCGTCCAGAGCTGTTTCATCGCGTCGGGGGACAGCTGTGCGATGGACTGCGGGCTGAACCCGTAGTAGTAGTCGATGCCGACGTAGTCCAGGCGCGCGGCGATCGCGTCGATCATCGGGCCGTTGACCACCGGCTCGGCCGTGCCCGCGATGTAGGCGAGGTTGCTGGTGACCAGCGCGCCCGGCTGCGCGGCGTGGATGTGGTCGTAGATGTCGTTGTGCGCGCGCACCAGGGCCTGCTGCATCACCGGCACCGCCGCGGCGGGCAGCCCGCCGTTGGTGGTCTCGTTGAGCAGGTACGCCGCGGGCTCGTTGAAGGTGACCCACAGCGGATCGCGAGAGGCGTAGCGGTCCACGACCTTTCGCGCGTGGGCGAGCCAGTCGGTGACCATCGCCGGATGCGCCCAGCCGCCGCGCTCGGCCGCCCAGCCCGGATACACCCAGTGGTCGAGGGTCAGCATCGGGCGCATCCCGGCGGCGGTGATCGCGTCGATGACCGCGTCGTAGAAGCCGAAGCCCGCCTCGTCCCATTCCCCCGGCCGCGGCTGCAACCGCGCCCACTCCACGCTGATCCGGTACACCCCCGCGCCGAGCCCGGCGGCCAGACCCACATCGTCGCGGTAGCGGTGGAAGAAGTCGACCGCGTCGCCGTACCGGTCGTAGCTCGGGGTGGCGTCGACGTAACGGCGCCAATTGCTGTCGGGCGCGGAGCCTTCGCACTGGAATCCGGCGCTGGCCACTCCCCACAGGAACCCCGGACCGACCGGGGCGACGGTCGGCGCCGGGGCGGGACGGGCCCCGGCGCGGGCCGGAACGGTCAGGGCCGCAACGGCTCCGGTGGCCAGGGCCAGGGCGTGACGGCGACTCAACGGCATCGAGGCTTTCCCCTTCTCGCGGAACGGACGGTCGGCGGTCACGGTAACCCGGCGCGGTGCCAGAGTACGGGTGACGCCGCCGCACCCGCACCGAATTGGTCAATTGTCCACGTCACTACGATGGTGATCATGCCGGACCGCCGCACCGCCAGCGACCCGACCATCGAGCGCGCCCTCGACGAACTCGAGGCCCGCTACGACAGCGCCGTGACCGCGTTGCGGAGCGCTGTCGCCGCGTTCGTCGACCGCGGCGTCGTCCCCGACGCGGTGGCCCGGGAGGCGGGCGCGTTCGTGTACCCGGAGCTGCGGGTCACCTGGGACGGAAAAGCCGCCGCGCACAACAGGTCTCGCGCGTGGGGGCGGTTGACCCGGCCCGGGGTGTACCGCACCACCGTGACCCGCCCGGCGTTGCGGCGCGCCTATCTCGCCGAACAGCTCGACACCATCGCCCGCGACCACGACATCCGCGTGGAGGTGGGGCCGTCGCAGCAGGAGATCCCGTTCCCGTACGTCATCGACGGCGCGGATCTGGGGTTGGATCGGTCGATGAGCGCGGATCTGGCCGCGCACTTCCCGACCACCGAGCTGTCGCGCATCGGCGACGAGATCGCCGACGGCGTCGTGGACCCGGGCGAGCCGCTGCCGTTGAGTCATTTCGACGCGTTGCGCACCGATTTCTCCCTGGCCCGGTTGCGGCACTACACCGGCACCCCGGTCGAGCATTTCCAGCCGTTCGTGCTGTTCACCAACTACAGCCGATACGTCGACGAGTTCGTGCGGTGGGCGGTGGAACGCATCGCCGACCCCGACAGCGAATTCGACGGATTGTCCTGTGCGGGTGGGGCTTTGATCACCGCGGACACTCGGGACCGGGATGCGGCGATCTCGGATCTGGCGTGGAAGCGGCATCAGATGCCGGCCTGGCATCTGCTCTCGGCGCGCGGGCCGGGCATCACGCTGGTCAATATCGGGGTCGGCCCGGCGAACGCGAAGAACATCTGTGACCATCTGGCGGTGCTGCGTCCGCACGCCTGGTTGATGATCGGGCACTGCGGCGGTCTGCGCGAGAGTCAGGACATCGGCGATTACGTGCTCGCCCACGCCTATCTGCGCGACGATCACGTCCTCGACGCGGTGTTGCCGCCCGATATCCCGATTCCCAGCATCGCCGAGGTGCAGCGCGCCCTCTACGACGCCACCAAGGCGGTCAGCGGGATGCTCGGGGAGGACGTCAAACAGCGGTTGCGCACCGGCACCGTCGTCACCACCGACGACCGCAACTGGGAGCTGCGGTACGCGGCGTCGGCGCAGCGGTTCAACCAGGGGCGCGCGATCGCGGTCGATATGGAGAGCGCCACCATCGCCGCGCAGGGGTATCGACTGCGGGTGCCCTACGGGACGTTGCTGTGCGTGTCGGACAAACCGGTGCACGGGGAGATCAAACTGCCCGGGCAGGCCAACCGCTTCTACGAGGGCACCATCTCCGAACATCTGCGGATCGGGATCCGGGCGGTGGAACTGCTGCGCGCCGAGGGCGACCGGCTGCACTCGCGCAAGCTGCGCACCTTCGACGAACCACCGTTCCGCTGACCGGGTTTCGGGGTCAGTTCTGGTCGCGGCGGGCCCGGAACGCGGCGCGGTAGCCGGTGGGGGTGACCCCGGCCAGGTCGCGGAAGGTGTCGCGGAAGGTGGTCATCGAGGTGAACCCGACCTCGCGGGCGACGCGTTCCACGGGCAGGCCGGTGTGTTCGAGCAGTTCCTTGGCCTTGCGCACGCGCAGGGTGCGCAGATAGGTGATCGGGGTGGCGCCGACCTGCTCGGTGAACCGCCGGTTCAGGGTGCGGGTGCTGACCCCGGCGTGCGCGGCGATATCGGTGAGGGTCAGCTCGCGACGGTAGTTGTCGCGCAACCACATCAGGGTGTCGGCGAACGGTTGGCGGTCGTCGACCTCGGTGAGGTGGTTGATGAACTGCGCCTGCCCGCCCTCGCGTCGCAGCGGCACCACCGCCAGCCGCGCCGCGTCGGCCGCGGCGGCGGCGCCGTAGTCCAGGTTCACCAGGTGCAGGCACAGGTCCAGGCCCGCCGCCGCGCCCGCGGAGGTCAGCACCGATCCCTCGTCGATGAACAGCGGCCGCGGGTCCACTCGCACCCTCGGGTAGCGGGCGGCGAGCAGATCCGCGCCGATCCAATGGGTGGTCGCGCGTTTGCCGTCGAGCAGGCCGGTCGCGGCGAGGGTGAACGCGCCCACGCAGATCGAGGCGAGCCGCGCGCCGCGCGCGGCGGCGGCGCGCAGGGCGTCGAGCACGAATTCCGGTGGGGGGTCGATGTTCTCCGAGCCCGGTAGGACGATGGTGTCGGCGTCGGCGAGCAGGTCGAGCGGGCCGAGATCGGCGAGGGTGAACCGGCCCGCCGACACCGCCGGACGCGGGCCGCACACGGTGACCTCGTATCCGGGGGAGCCGTCGGCGAAGCGGGCGCGGGAGAACACCTCGAGCGGGGCGCTGAGGTCGAAGGGGATCACGCCCTCGGTGGCCAGGATCGCGACCTTGTGCATGGCTGGATTCTAGCGGTCACCGGACGGGTTTCCGAGCTCGAGCGGGGAATGTGAGCTGGTCGTAGGCGATTCGAGGGGGTTGGCAAGATTCCGTTGGAGGTTGGCACTCTCGCCAGTGGTGCGGGTGGGGTGCGGGTTCCTAGCGTGTGCCGCATGGCAATTCCGTTCCCCGCCGTGGCGCGCGCATGACCGCGGTGTTCCTGAGCCTGCACGTGATCGTCGCGATCGTCGCGATCGGCCCGATCACCGTGGCGGGCAGCATGTTTCCCCGCGCGGTGCGCGCCCTGGCCGCCGACCCCGCCGACGCGAGCGCCCGCACCACCGCCGCCCTGCTGCACCGCGTCTGCCGCGGCTACGCGGCGCTCGGGGTGTTTCTGCCCGTGTTCGGCATCATCACCGCGGTGCGCATGGGAGTGCTCGGCGACGCGTGGGTGCTGGTGTCCCTCGCCCTCACCGCCCTCGCCGCGGCGCTGCTCGCGCTGCTGATTTTGCCGCGTCAGCGGGCCGTGCTCGCGTTGGCGGGCGAAAACCGTTCCGTCCCAGCGGATTCCGCGGCCCGGCTCGGGATGCTCGTCGGGATCTTCAACACACTCTGGGCGGTGGTGACCGTCCTGATGATCGTGCGCCCCGGCTCGTCGACGGGAGTCTGACCGATGCGCCTCGCCCTGCGCCTGACCGCCCTCGCCGAAGCGGTCACCCTCGCGATCATGCTGATCAACCTCGCCACCGTGCACGTCGCCGCCGTCGGGAGCGCCCTCGGGCCGTTGCACGGCACGGCCTACGTGGCGATCATCGTGCTCACCGTCCTGCTCACCGACCGCGGTTCGCGCGCCCGGCCGCTGTCGTTCGTGCCCGGGATCGGCGGGCTGCTCGCGCTGCGTGTACTCGACCGACCCGGGACCAGCGCGCAGCGCTCTCGGAAATGAGCTTGCCGTCGCACGGACACGACGGCATCGACACCCGCAGCGTCCGAGGCGAATTCGCGGTGCGGCGGCTGATCCGGGTGGGGTGGGACGCGCATCGACGCGTGCCGGGGAAGGTGAGCGGGGCGATGTTCGGGATCGAATCGCCGCCCGAAATGTGAGAAGGTGAGGTTTCGCTCGTGAATGCCGTTCCCGCGGCGCGGGTTCGGGCGTGACAGGCATGGAGGAACTGGGTGGAAGCGGCGTTGGATGTGGTCGGGATGGTGGGCTACCGCTATCGCGTGGACGACTACTACGAGGTCGGGCGGGAGAAGATCCGCGAATACGCGCGAGCCGTGCAGGACTTCCACCCCGCGCACTGGAGTGAGGCCGCCGCCGCCGACCTCGGCTACGACGGGCTGATCGCCCCGACCACCTTCCTGTCCACCGTCGCCATGCTCGCCAACCGGCGGCTGCTCGAAACCGTCATGGCCGGGTACGACATGTTCGTCCAGACCGATCAGGTCTTCGAGATGTACGAGCCGGTGGGCACCGGTGCGCGGCTGATCAGCGATGTCGAACTCACCGCGGCGCGCCGCGTCGCGGGGAAGGACCTGCTCACCATCACCAACACGTTCACCGACCAGGCCGGGGAGGTCGTGCAGATCATGCACACCACCGTCGTCGGCATCACCGGCGACGACGTCGACTCCGGGATCGCGGAGATGATCGACCGGGTGATCATGAGCGGGTTCGGCGCCACGAGCGCCACGGTCGACGCCTCCTCGCCGGACACGAAACCGACTGTCGCCGCGCGTCTTTCGGCCTACTCGCGGACACGCACCCCGCGCACGACCCTCCGCTTCGCCGACGTCGCCGCCGGAACCGAACTGCCCCCGCGCACCGTGAAGCTGACGCGCGGGGACCTGGTGAACTACGCCGGAGTGTCCGGCGACGCCAACCCGATCCACTGGCACGCCGGGATCGCCGCCCGCGTCGGGCTGCCCGATGTGATCGCGCACGGCATGTTGACCATGGGATTGGGTGCGGGGTTCGTCACCGGATGGCTCGGTGATCCCGGCGCGCTCACCCGGTACGGGGTGCGGCTGTCGAACTACACCGTCATCGACGCGGCCGCCAGCGGGAGCGTCGAGTTCACCGGGCGGATCAAGTCGGTGGACCCCGACACCCGGTCGGCGGTGGTGGTCATCGTCGCGAAATCGGCCGGGCGCAAGATCTTCGGGCTCGCCACCGCGGACGTGCGGCTGGCGTAGGGCGGGAACTCACAAGCCGAGTTTGGTTACCGCGTTGTCCTCCAACGGGTTCGCGGTGCGGATGTAGCCGTGGACGGTGCGGGGGTTGGACCAGCGGCCCTGGCGCATGATCTCGCGGTCGCTCGCCCCGCCGAGGGCGGCCTGGGTGGCGAAACCGGCGCGCAGGGAGTGGCCGGAGAACAGGGCGGGGTCCAGGCCTGCGCGGGCGGCGTAGCGTTTGATCAGTTCGGCGACGGCGCGGCCGGAGACGGGGGTGGCGCCGATATTGCCGTGGCGGTCGACCGCCGGGAACAGGGGGAGGGCGGGGTCGGTGAGGGTCGTGCCGGGGAAGGCGTGGCAGCGGTGGATCGCGGGATCGGGGATCTCGACGTCGGGGGCGGACGCGCGGAACACGGCCTCGCGCAGGCGGATCCAGTCGGCGAACGCGCACACCGGGCAGGTGTGCGGGCGGGAGCCGCGCGGCAGGGCCACCCGGTGTGCGGCCGCGCCGGTCGGGTCGGTCTTCGTGGCGGGCAGTCGCACCAGCAGGATCGGTTCGCCGGTGGCGTGATCCACGTCGACACCGACATCGGCGATCCGCAGGCCCGCCAGCTCACTGCGCCGCAACGCGCCCGCGAAACCGACCAACAGCATCAGCGCGTCACGGCGGCGCGCCGGTTCCCGCGGCCAGCCCGGTTCCGGCAGACCGGTCAACAGCTGTTCGAGGGTGTTCAGCAGCACCGGGCGTTTGCGGCGCGGCTGGGAGCGGCGGGTGCGGCGGATACCCCGCAACGTCAACCGGACCACATCGCTGCGCGTCGGGGAGGGCAATCCGTTGGCCGCGTGCACCGCCGCGATCGCCGCGCTCTTGCGTTCCAGCGTCGCCGCCGAGAACGCCCACCCCCCAGCGGGTTTGCGCGCGTCGGCCGCCGCCGCGAGATACACCGCCACGTCCAGGGGATCCGCGGGCAACGCCTGCCGCCCCTCCGCCGCGCACCACCCCGACCAGCCGATCCAATCCGACCGATACGCCCGCACCGTGTTCGGCGACTGCGACGCCTCCAGATACCGCCGCAACGCCCCGGCCTGCTCGTCGTCGAACCGCTCCCGCACCAGCCGCAACGCCGCCGCGTCCACCAGCACACTGCGCACCCCGTGCCGCAATCGGGTGGCCACGGCATCGGGCACGGCCACCACCGCGCGGGTGTCGTCGTTGTCGGTTGCGCTGGTCATCGCCGGTCACGTTACCCGGTGGCGGCAGGGAGACGGGGGAGGACGCGGCCGAAACGCGCACGGGCGCAGAATGTTCCGCGTGCGGTCAGGGGGCCGGGCGGCTGGGCACCGGCGGTGTGAAGCCCAGCGGCCAGCGAGTGTCCTTGTCGTAGTAGGGGAGTTGGTTCTCGACGTACTCGTTGGGATCCAACGCGTGAGTTCCCAAGTTGTCGGAGGAGAAGAGATCCGCTCCGGCGAGATCGGCCCCGGCGTATCCGCCGTCGCCGAGCTTGCACGCGTGCATCTGGACCTTGGTGAGATTGGCGTCCCACATGGTGACGGCGCTCAGCCGGGAGTCGTTGAACACCGTGCCGGTGAGGTCGGCGCGCTGGAACACGGCGAGCTCGAAGGTCACCTCGCTGAAGGTGCTTCGCGCCAGCACCGCGTCGGAGAACTGGATCCAGCCCAGATTCCCCGATTCCACCGTGGCACCGACCAGACAGGTCCGGCTGAGATCGATCCGCGACCCGGGTCGCGCGTCGGGATGTTCCCGGCGGGCCAGCACGGTCAGTGCCGCCTGGTGGTCGATGGCCAGGCGCGCGGGCTCCGACGGCGGCGGTATCCGGCAGTCCGCGGCGGGGGCGTGCGCGCGCAGGAACGCCGCCAGCACTTCCACTATCGTGTCGCGATCTCCGGGAGAGTCCTTGGCGAGTCGTTCGAGCAGGTAGATACCGGCGACGCGCTGATCGATCCGGTCCGACGCGAGCTGCTCGACGGCCTTCTGGAAACGATCCGACACGGCGACCTGCTGGGCCAGGCCGTACTGATTGTCGGTCGCGCGCAGCGACTGCGCGGTGAACCACAGCGCGCCGATCGCCGCGATCGCCGTCGCCAATGCCGCCACACCGGTCCAGCCCGACCAGGTGACCGCGCCGAGGATCCCCCGAACCAGCCGCGCACGGCGGGTCGGCCGCGCGGTCGGATCGGGCGTCCGGTCCGGGGGTGTCATGCGAGCCCTCACTCGATGGTCGTGTCTGTCAATGTCTTTCGCAGAACACCAGGCACCCCGGCGACAGCGGGGACCCCGGGCGCGGCACCTCCCGGCCGGGTGCGTCTTGGCGCGCGGGGGCGGCCGGGGACTCGCAGAACAACAGGCAGCCCGGCGGCAGGCCCGAACCCGGGCTGGGGTAGTCCGGGCCGGGCGCGGAGCGGGGTGGTGGGGCGGCGGGGGAGTCGCAGAACAGCACGCAGCCCGGGGGCAGGCCCGAGCCGGGGCTCGGATAGGCGGGGCCGGAGGATTCGCGCGGCGGGGGGCTGGCGGGGGAGTCGCAGAACAGGATGCAGCCGGGCGGCAGACCGTTGCCGGGGCTGGGCATGTCGAGACCGTAAGCGCCCGAGGCGGTTTCGCAGACGGCCGCGCAGCCGGGGCGGGCGCTCGCGGCGTCCCCGGCGTATCCGAGGCTCACCGCGGCCGCCGACGCCACCGCCGCTATCACCACACCGATCGCACCGACCATCACCCGGCCGTCCTTTCACCCCTCCGACGTCGATTGTCCTCGCCGGAAGGCGTTGGGGACACGCGAATGTCGATTGTCCTCGCTGGAGGACCGTGGGGACAGATGAACGTCGGTTGTCCTCACCGGAAGACCATGGGGACAGATGAATGTCGACCGTCCCCGCCGGAAGACCGTGGGGACAGCCGACCGTCGACCGTCCCCGCCGGAAAGCCATGGGGACAAGCGACCGTCGATCGTCCTCACCGGAAGACCGAAGGGACAGCCGACCGTCGATCGTCGCCGCCGGAAGACCATGAGGACAGGCGACCGCCGATCGTCCCCGCCGGAAGACGTGGAGACAAGCGAACGTCGATCGCCTGGCCGAAAGGCCATGGGGACAAGGGAACTCAGCCGCACACCCACACCGCGTCGGCGATATTGTCGGCCCAGGCGGGCAGTGTGCCGCGGGTGTTGTCGGCGGTCGAGGCCAGCAACTGCCATTCCTCGCCGGTCCAGTTGTAGATGCCGACGGTCTTGCCGGTGCGGTTCCAGTACGAGGTCAACCGGTCCCCGACACCGCCGTTGCCGATGTCGTGCAGCGCGCAGATCGACTCGACCTGCACGATCATCGGACCGGTGCCGTCGGGACCGTCCCAGCCGCAGAACATTCCGCCCGGGCAGTCGTAGCCGGGGGAGGCCGAGACGGTGGCCGCGGGCAGCGCGGCGGCGGCGAGGGCGCCCACCGCGACGGCGGCGGCGAGCAGCGGGGTGCGGACACGCGAGACAACGGACATGACAGTTCCCTTCGGTTCGGATCCGGCCGAGGCGAATGCGTTGCCGCACTGAGGAATCCCCCCAACTCGACCGTCCCGACCACGGTATCGGCCCCGCGACGAAGCCCGAATCCGCCGAACTACTCAACACCGCTACTCACCACGGCCCGCCCCGGCCGCGTTCTGCGCACCCGCTACGCAGCGCTCCCCGCCCGCTGCGCCAAGCCGCGATCGGGACACACCGATACTCCACAGTCCCCTTGCACCGCACCGGGCCGCGATCTGGGCACACCACTACCAGCGGTCCGCGTCCGCTGCACCCCTGCCCGTCAGCGCACCGCTACTCAGCACTCCGTGTCCGCTGCACCCCCGCGCGTTCTGCGCACCCGCTACTCAGGGCACCCGCCCGCTGCGCCCAGGCGCGATCGCGACACACCGCTACTCGGCACTCCCTTCCACAGCGCCCGGGCCGCGATCCGCGCACACCGCTACTCAGCGTCCCCCGTCCGCTGCGCCCAGGCCGCGATCTGCGCGCGTTTGGTGAATCCGAGCTTGGTGAGGATGTGCTGCACGTGGTTCTGCGCGGTGCGCTCGGACAACACCAGGGCCGCGGCGATCTCTCGATTGCTCAATCCCTGCGCGACCAACCGCGCCACCTCGCGCTCCCGCCGCGACAACCCGTCGCGCTCCTGTGCGGCGGTGTGGAGCTGTTCCAGGCGCCGCACCCACGGCGACATCCCGCGCGCCCGCGCCCCGGGCAGCGCCGCCCGCACCTGGGCGAGCGCCCCGTCGCGATCCCCCTCGCCCAGCAGCACCCCGGCCAGCTCGCAGCGCGCCTCCACCGCGAATCCGGCCGCGCCGTTCCCCTCGCACGCCGCGACCGCCGTCGCGAACAACTCCCGCGCTTCCTTCGAATCCCCCAGCGCTGCAACGCATTTCCCGAGCCACAATTCGACCGGGCCGTGATAGGTGGCGGTGCCGCCGCTGACGCACACATGCGCCCCGCGCCAGGCGGCCAACCGGTCGGCGAAGTATGCGACGTCCTCGCGCGCCCCCACGGCGACCGCGATCGCCGCGCCGATCGCCACCGCGACGGTCAGGAAATACGGCGGGATGTCCCACCGCTCGGGCGGCCCCAACCCGTGGTACACGCTCGCCGCCTCCTCGAGCCGCCCGGACTCGGCCAACGGGAACGCGGTGCCCAGGCCGGTGAACAACCGGTTGCGCACCTCCCCGCGCAGCTGCGCGGGCGGCAGTTCCAACGTCTGCGGGAAATGGCCGATGTGGTGGCCGACCATCGTCAGCAGCGATCGATACGCCCCGTACCCGGCGGGCATCGCGACGGTCTCGGCGAGCGCGCGGGCCCGCTCGGCGGTGCGCACCGCCTCGGTCGTCTCGCCGAGCGACTGGGCGTGGGCGGCCTCGGCGACGAGCAGATGCCATCGCGGCAGCGGGCCGCCGGTCCGTTCCACACACCAGCGCAGCCGCGCCAACTCCGCGCCGACCGCGTCGAGGCGGCCGTGCTCGAACAGGCTGTCCACCGTCCACAACCGCCCCCACATCTCGGTGGCCGGACTGCGCGCCGCCGTTCCCGTCTCGGTCATCCGCCGCGCCAGCTCCACCCGCGTCTGCCGGAATTCCGGTGCGGTACAGGCCAATTGACGCGCCCGCAGGGCCGCCACCAACGTCTCGGTATCCCCGGCGTCCTCGGCCAGCGCCAAGGCTCGCCGACTCGACTCCTCGACCCCGGTGAGGCGGCCCAGATACACCGCCGCCTCCGTGGACCGCGCCAGCAGCCGCGACCGCAACGCCTCCGACAACTCGGGCGCGCGCAACGCCTCCGCGCAGCCGTCGTGAATGTCGCGGTCCCACACCAGATCCCCGATCGGTTCGAGCACCAGCATGCTCTCGGCGAGCACCTCCGGCGCGGCGGCCGCGCGCGCCGATCCGGCGGCGGCCACGCAATCCTCACGCGCGCCGTGCCGGTCCCCCGCCGCCAGCCGCGCCCGCGCCCGCGCCAGCAGCAACCGGCCCCGGTCGGTCGGGGCGAGGTCGGCGGCGTGCTCCAACGCCACCCCGTACCAGCGCACCGCCTCCTCGAACGCCGCCTCGCGCCACGCGATGTCCCCGGCCGTGCGAGCCCACCGCACCGCCGGTGCGCGCTGCCCCACCACCGCGGCCTGCGCGTAATGACGCGCCAGCGCCGCCGCGTACGCGGCCGTCGCCTCCGGATACAGTTCCTCGATCGCGTGAGCGGCCTTGGTGTGCAACAGGATTCGCTCCCGCAACGGCAGCCCGTCCAGCAACGCCGAGCGCACCAGGGCGTGTCCGAATCGCACCTCGCCCGCCGCGTCGGTGAGTTCGAGCAGGCCCGCGTCGACCGCCTCGTCCACGGCGGCCAGGCAGTCCAGGGCCGGTCGGTCGATCAGCCGGGCGGCCACGGCGATCGCGAACTGGCCACCCAGGATCGACGCCGCCCGCAGGAACTGTTGCGCGCGCGGCGACAGTGTCGCGGTGCGGCCCGCGACCACCGCGCGCAAGGTCGCGGGCACGGTGAGCTCGTCGGAGTTCGTCGCGCGCAGCGCGCGGCCCAACTCCCGCAGATAGAACGGATTGCCCGCCGTCATCTCGTGCGCGCGGGCGGTGAGCGGATCGGGGATCGGGCGCTCGGCCTCACCGCGCAGGTACGCCGCCGACTCCGCCGCTGCCAGGCCGTGCAGGGTGAGGGTGTAGGCGTTCGGTTCGGCGAGCAGTTTCGGTTTGATCGCCCGCCAGCCCGGCGCGGCCTCGCTCGGCGCGGCACGTTCGGTGGCGCACACCATGATCGGGCGATCGCGCAACCGGCGCAGCGCGTGCACCAGCGCCAGCAGCGACGGTTCGTCGGCCCAGTGGATGTCGTCGACGACCAGCAGCACCGCCGTGTCGGTGGGCACGAGCCGATCGGCGAACCGGTCGAACAACGCCACCCGGCCCGACACCGGATCGACGGCATCCAGGTCGTCGAGGTCCACGATCTGACGGCACAGCCAGAACGGCGGCACATCGGGCAGTTCCGCGGCGCGCGCCCACACCGTGCGCATCCCCCGCCGCCGCGCCCGCTCGGCCAGTTCGCTCGCCAGCCGGGTCTTGCCGATACCCGCCTCGCCCGCGCACACCACCAGCTGCGCCGCCCCGCCGACCGCCAGCTCCAGGCGGGCTGCGAGATCGGCGAGTTCGCGTGCGCGCCCGATCAACGGCCCCGACACCGATCACCTCCTGCTCCCCACCAGGACGCTACCGGGACGGGTGATCAAACGGCGACCCTCGGAGCGCTGGGCTCGCGGTCCGAGCGGTCGGAGCCGGACCGGTGATCGCTTGCGGCCGCCGGGACCACTCGAGCCCCCACTGCCGCCCCGGCGCGGCGGCGGGCCGGACGGTGGCGCACCGCGACCCTCGCAGCGCTGGGGTCGCGGTCCGAGCCGGCGGGCGGGACCGGCCATCTCGTCGCGGCCCTCGGAGCGCTACGGTCGTCGGCCCGACCGGTCGGGGCGGGACTGGTGATCGCACCGCGACCTTCGGGACGCTTTGGTCGTCGGCCCGATCGGTCGGGGGGTGACCGGTGATCGCACCGCGACCTGGGGGACGATGTGGTCGCGGCTCGAGTGGTCGGGGCGCAAACGGATCACCCGGGCGGGTGGGACAGGTCGTCATCGCGGTAGCTGGTCCACGACGAGCTGCGCCTCGAAGGCGGTGACGGTGTCGTGTGGGCCCGGGGTGATGCCGGTGCGTTCGAATGCCGGGAACAGGCGTTCGGCCGCGAATCGGTCTGCGGCCGTGGCGGATTCCCACACGTCGACCACGTGCAGCGCGCCGTCGCGTTCGCCGACGAGGCTGAGCAGATTCCCCGCGATCGGTTCCGGTCCCATCGCCTCCTGCACGGCGCGGTACTCGCGCAATCCGATTCCGGGACTGTGGGTGATGTGGATGTAGGGCATGAGCGTTTCCTCTCCGCGCGCCTGACCGATGATCGGGTCAGCGTAGGAGCGAGCGGGCGTGGCGCACGTCCGCCGGAGTACTCACGCGCCCTACTCATTTCGGGCGGACCGGTGGTTCACGTCGTCGGGTTGACCACCGACCACAGCGGACCGCCCTCCCCGGAGTCGTCGTCGCAGTCCGCCTTGAACCGATGCAGCCACGGGCTCCCCGATCCCAGGACGAGCGGGTGCAGGGTGCGGGCGTCCTCGAGCGTCGTGTACTGGACCGAGATCGAATCCATGTTCCAGTTGTCCGGGGTGCTGAAGATATCGGGCTGCCCGGAGGACGAGGCGAGTTCGATCGCGCGGATGTCCAGCGGGCTGACCAGGGTGTCGACGGCGTCCGGGCGCGACCCGAGCGAGATCCGTCCGGTGAAGGTGGAGTTGTTCGGGTGCGGGTCGGAGGTCAACACGGCGCTCGCCCGCTGGTCCGACCGGCTGAACAGCGTCCGGAACGTCACGGTCCCGGAAACGCCGGTGCCCGAACGGATATCGTCACCGCCGACATCGATGGTGAAGAAAAGGGTGTCCACGTGGGAGGTGTCGGTCGAGGACAGGGCCTGCCAATCGACGCTGTCGAAATGCCTCCCGCAGTGCGTCGTCGGGGTCGATATCGCCTGCGCGGGACCGGCCGCGACGACCGCGCACGCGGCGACCGACAGGGCGACGAGCGTTTTCTCGATGACGTGACTCGACATGGGGCGACCCTCGTTTCGGTGGACAACCCTCCCCTTCGATGGCCCTGATTCTAGTCCTCGGACACCTCGCTGGACAGCGAAAAGCCAAGTGCGGCAAGCACTTCCATCCGGGTTATTACTCCTGACCGGTCTGTTCGGGCGACGCGTCGCGGCGCGGTGGATCCGTGATCGGCGTGTTCTGGGCCCCCGCGAGCCACCACCCGCCGTCCTTCTCGATCAGGAGATACATGGCGATCTCGGAGAACCCGCCCGGCTCGGTGGCGAGCCTGCGGATCTGGGTCAGCACAACCCCGGGCGCGGGAGACGTCGCGCCGACGACGTCGAAGTGTGACGCCGGGGCGACCTGGGCCTTCATCAAGCGGCGGTGGATGGCGTTCAATTCGTCGTAGCCGGTCACCGACGCGCCATAGGGGCTGCCCCACACCACGTCTGCCGCGAACGCGGCGTCGTAGCCGTCCGCGTCGCCCGCGGCGCCCGCCTGTTGCAGCCCGGCGGCGAACCGTGCGGCCACCTTGTGTGCCGTGGTAGCGCGCGAGGGGTCACCGAGAGTGGGTCGAGTGTGCATGTCTTGCTCCCATCGTTGAAAAAGGTCGGTGGCTCCGCGCTCAGTGCAGACTGCCGAGGACGCCGCCGTGGAAAGGGGTGAGTTCGTCGATCCGCCCGGCGAGGACCTTCGCCAGCCATTCGGGATCTCCCAGCAGTGCCCTGCCGATGGCCACGAGGTCGAACTCGTCGCGTTCCATGCGGTCGAGCAGCGCGCCGATGTCGGTGGCCGCGGCCGGGGACATCTGGGGGAACTCGGTGTCCAGGCCCACCGAGCCGACGCTGATGGCGGGTTTGCCGGAAAGCTTCTTGGCCCAGCCCGCCAGGTTGAGGTCGGATCCCTCGAACTCGGGCAGGTGAAAACGCCGGGTGGAGCAGTGGAACGCGTCGACGCCCGCGTCGGCCAACAGGCCGAGCATGATGTCCAGTTCCTCCGGTGTGTCGGCTATCCGCGCCTGGTAGTGGTTCACCTTCCACTGCGACAGCCGGAACGAGATCGGGAAGTCGCCGGAGACGCTGTCCCGGCAGGCGGCCACGACCCGAGCGGCGAAACGGGTGCGGCCCACGATGTCGCCGCCATAGGCGTCGGTGCGCCGGTTGGTGTGGGCCCACAGGAACTGGTCGATGAGATAGCCGTGGCCGCCGTGGATCTCGACGCCGTCGAAGCCCAGGGCCTCGGCGGTCGCCGCTGCCGTGGCGTACGCGGCGACCACCTCATCGATATCCGCGTGGGTCATCTCGCGGCCGGAGTGCGTGCCGTCCAGGGCGAGGCCGGAGGGGCCGAGCCGGGGGGCGTCGGGGACCGGCGGATCACCGGCCGAGCGCTCCATGCCGACATGCCACAGCTGCGGCATGATCCGGCCTCCCGCCCGATGGACCGCGTCGGCCACCGCCGACCAGCCCGCCAGCGCGTCCTCGCCGTAGAAGTGCGGGACCCGGGCGCTGTTGCCCGCCGAGTCGTGGCCGATATAGGTGCCTTCGGTGATGATCAGGCCGATACCGGCGGCCGCTCGCCGGGCGTAGTACCGGGCCACGTCGGGGCCCGGCACCCCTCCGGGGGAGAACTCGCGGGTCATCGGCGCCATCACGACGCGGTTGGGCAGCGTGAGGCGGCCCAGGGACAACGGTCGGACCAGGACGTCCCTGGCACGGTCGAATGCGTTGGGGGGCATGGGTTTTCGCTTTCGATTCGGGCGGTTCGGGAGTGGCGAGGTCAGACGGCGTACGGGTGGACTCGTCTGGCCTCGCGCAGCGACCGCCCCCACCAGCTGAGCTGATCGAGCATGGCCTTCGCCGCGACATCGCATCCGGGGTCGGACGGGGTGCCGTCGGCACCGAAGACCTCGCCGTAGTTGTGGAAGCTGACGGTGTTGCGGATCGTGACCGCGTGCAGTTCGGCGAGCACCACGCGCAGATGCTCGACCGCCCGCAGCCCGCCGGCGAGGCCGCCGTAGGAGACGAAGCCGACCGGCTTGGCGTGCCACTGCTCCTGGTGCCAGTCGAGGGCGTTCTTCAGCGACGCGGGGAAGCTGTGGTTGTACTCGGGCGTGACGATCACGAAGGCATCGGCCTGGGCCAGCCGCGGCGACACCGCGCCCAGTTGTGCCATGGCCTCCTCGGGCAGTGCCTGCCCGAACGCGGGGAAAACGGTCGGCAGGGGCGTCCGGACGAGGTCGATCAGGTCGGCCGTCATGTCCTCGCGCCGAGCGATGTGTCCGGCGATCCAGTCGGCGGCGACCGGACCGAACCGTCCGTCCCGGGTGCTGCCGATGATCACCGCGGTGCGTAGGACGGTGGTCGTCGCGTCAATCACGACAACCCTCGGCTGTGTACGTTGTATCCATGAGATACACCGTACACATGGCTGTGTACGGTGTCTACTGGAGTTACGCTGTACACACCAGCCTGCGACGGAAGGAATGCGAGCGATGGCCTCCCAGGAGAGACAGTCGGCGAGCGAGGACCCGGTCTCGCTGTGGGAGCGCATCGAACGGCCCACGCCCGCTCCCCGCGCGACCCTCACCCCCCGACGGATCGCCGAGGTCGCCGTCGCTCTCGCCGACGCCGAGGGACTCGACGCGGTCACCATGCGCCGCCTGGCCACCGAACTCGGCGTCGCCCCCATGGCCGCCTACCGCTACGTCACCGGCAAGGACGAGCTGCTCGAGCTGATGGTCGACTTCGTGTACGGGGAGCTGGATCTGCCCGACGGCACGGACGGCTGGCGCGCGGCCCTACGGTCGGTCGCCCTGCGCGTCAGGGAGGTGCTGCTGGCGCACTCCTGGGCGACGCGGGTGGCGTGCGGCGCGCCGACGCCCAACCAGTTGGCCGTGACGGAGGCCGCCCTCGTCGCGCTCGACGGCCTCGGGCTCGACGTGGACACCGCCATGGCGGTCTACAGCACCGTCACCGCCTATGTGCACGGCGCGGTCGACTCGGAGGTCAGGCTGAGCCGGATGCTCGACGCGCGCGGCTGGTCCACCCGCGAGGAGGCCCGCGCGGGGCTGTCCGCCCAGATGGCCTGGCTGGTGAACACCGACCGTTACCCGAGGTACGCGCGGTACATCCAGCACGCCGACCGCAAGGACGACGTGCAATGGCAGTTCGAGGTCGGCCTGGACTCGGTTCTCGACGGCATCGCGGCGCGGCTGGGTGATGCGACGACCGGTTGAACGCCCAGGTGAGCTCGTACAGCCAGGCACGACCACCGCCCGCGTTCCGGGCGGCGGCCAGATGCAGGCTGGGCATGCGAAACAACCAGTCGGCGTGGACGATTCGCGACAGCTCGGCGGGCGACGCCGTGGGGAACGACGCCCGATAGCGGTCGCCGCCCTCGGGGGCGAGCAAGGCCACGGCCGCGTCGACGTCGGCCTCGGTGACCTCGTGATCCGGACGGTCGGTGAACAGACTGAATTCGTCGCGGGTGTGACCGACGAGCAGATCGACGTCACGTGACGAACCGGAAGCCAGTGCCCGCCAGGGGGATTCGGGGAGGAGATCGCCGTCCACGATCGGCGAGAACGGCGTCGGGGTCACCGTCAGCGGCCCCCACCGGTCGGCGTACGACGGCAGCGTTCGGATGAGCGCGGTCGTCGCGTCGATGAAGGCGCGAGGCGGCACGTCGGCGCAGTCGCGGACGGTCGCGGTGCGGCCGAGTCGTCCGGCGATCGTCGCGGAGATGTCGGCGGCGAGTGCGGGGGTGAAGAACGTGCCCGGCACGCTCTGGGCGATGGCGCGCCGAAACAGCCCCGCCGCCTTGGGAATCGCGAGCAGGGCCGCGATACAGCCCGCGCCCGCCGACTGACCGAACACCGTGACGCGGCCGGGGTCGCCGCCGAATTCGGCGATATTGTCCCGCACCCAGGTGAGGGCGGCGATCTGGTCGAGGATGCCGCGATTGTCGGGGGCGCCGTCGAGGTGGGCGAAACCCTCCCAGCCGACGCGGTAGTCGATGCTCACCAGCACGACACCGGAGGCGGCGAGGGCGGTGCCGTCGTGGTCGGGGTTGGCCGAGCCGCCCTCGAGGTAGGCGCCGCCGTGGATCCACACCATGACCGAGAGGTCGGCGGCGAGGTCGGGAGTCCAGACGGTCAGGGTGAGGCAATCCGGGTGCGGGACATCGGGTTCGGGGGCTTGGGGGACGGGCGGGGCGAAGCGGGTGGCGTCGCGGATGCCGGGCCAGGGGAGCGGCGGGGCCGGGGCGCGGAAGCGGTGCGGGCCGAAGGGGGGACGGGCGTAGGGGATGCCGCGGAAGACGGCGAGGGTGTTCTCCCAGCGGCCGCGGACCGTTCCGGCGGTGGTGCGGGCTGTGGGTGTCGTCATGGTCCCCCTATTCGTCTGCGGCGCAGGCTGATTGGTACGGCTGTACCAACGATCCCAGTTTTCACCGAGTTTCGTCGCTGTATCGTTTCGTGTGTGATGACGAAACGAAACGTAACCGAATCGCCGGTCGGAGGGGCGATCTCGCTGACCTGACCTCCGATAAGGTTCACTTATCGGCGGTCAGAAGCGCACGGCGACAACCACTTTCGTTTCGTGTCATTGCGTTGGAATTGACGAAACCAACGCTACGATTCACCGGTGTCCACCGTATGCAACTACCCCGGCTGCACCCGACCGATCACGCGCGGCGGCGGCCCCGGGCGGCCCTCGGAATACTGTGACCACCCCGACCACACGCGCTGGCGGGCCTGGCGGGAACGGCAACGGCGGCAGCAGGAGGAGGCCGAGACACCCGCCGCGAACGTCACTGTGACGCAACAGGGTCCGGTGACCGCGGCGCGGGTTCGCGCCGATGAGCTGCTGATCCAGTTCCGCGCCCTCGCCGAGAACCTCGGTTCCACGCTCACCGCCGCCGTGGCCGAGCTGTCCACCCTCGCCGACCCGTCGGTCGCCGAAGCCCAGGTCCAGGCCGTGCAAGCCGACGCCGCGCGGCGCATCGCCGAGGCCGAGATGACCGCCGTGGCCGCCGAACAGGCCCGCCGCGACGCCGAACTTGCCCGCGCCGCCGCCGAATCCGCCGCCGAGGACGCGGCCGCCGCCGCCGACGCGGCCGAAGCCCGCATCGCCGCCGCCCTGCACGACCGCGAGCAGGCGATGGCCGAGGTGGAACGCATCAGCAAACAGGCCGCCGACGACGTGTTCGCCGCCCGCTCCGAGGCCGAGGCCGAGATCCGCACCCTGCGCCGCGAGACCGCCGAGACCATCGAGCGCGCCCGCGAACAGGCCGCCGAGGAGATCGCCCTCGCCCGCCAGAAGGCCACCGCCGACATCGAACGCGCCAAACGCGAAGCGGCCCAACAGATCACCGCCGCGGCCGCCGAACGCGACCTCGCCGTTCAACGCGCCGCCGACGCCGAACGCGCCATCGAACGCGCCGAAACCGCCGTCACCGAACGCAACCAGGCCGTCGCCGACCTGCGCGCCGAACTCGACCGCACCCGAACCGAACTCACCCGCGCCCACACCGAACTCACCGACACCCGCCGCACCGCCGCCGCCGACCTCACCGCCCTACGCGCCGAATTCGCCACCACCCTCGCCACCACCCAGAAAGACGCCGCCGACCGCCTCGCCGCCCTCGACGACGCCCGCACCCAAACCCTCGTCCGCGCCGAACGCGCCGAACGCCTCCTCGACGAACTCCTCGCCGAGAACCGCCGCGCCGAGCGACCGGCGGTCACGCCGTAGGGCACGGCCTCGTCCGCCGCACGACCCAGGGGCGCCGACGACCGCGCCGGTAAACGACGAGCGCCACCAGCGGGGACGCCCGCACCGATGATTTCCGCGCCCGCGCCCCGTCCGATCCCTCGAAGACGGAAGGAGATGCGATGCGCTCGATCACGGCCATCATGTTCATGACGCTCGACGGCGTCGTCCAAGGGCTCGGCCGACCCGACGAGGACACCCGCGGTGGGTTCACTCACGGCGGGTGGGGGCCGCGGTACAACGACGACATCATGGGTGCGGAGATGGCGCGGGGGATGGCCGCCTCGGGGGAGATGTTGCTCGGGCGGCGCACCTGGGAGGACTTCGCGCGGGTGTGGGGCCGCGCCAGCGACGGCAATCCGTTCAGCGCGCACATGAACGCCGCCACCAAATACGTTGTCTCCCAGACCCTTACCAGCGTGGACGACTGGCAGAACTCGATCCTGTTGCGCGGCGACGCCGTGCAGACCGTCGCCGAGCTGAAGGCCCGGCCCGGCGGCGATCTGTCGGTCAACGGCAGCGCGTCGCTGGTGCGCGCCCTGCACGCCGCCGGGCTCATCGACCACTACACGCTGCTGATCCACCCGCTGACCCTCGGCAGCGGGACGAAGCTGTTCGACGGCCCCGCCCCGCTGCGCGAATTCGACCTCACCGGCTGCGTCACCACCGGCACGGGCGTGATCATCGCGAACTACTCGCTCAAACGCGCCCGCGCGTAGACGATCATCGCGTCGCGCTGATACTCGGCCAGCCCCGCGGCGATCGCCTCGTAGTTGGTCTTGAACCGCTCGTCGTCGACATACATCGCCGCGAGCCCCTCGTAGGCGCAGCGGTTCGGCGTCCAGAACCGGCACACACCCCGATAGTGGGCGTCGACCTCGGCCTGCACCGCCGGATCGTCCACCGGCGTTCCGGCGACCATGAATTCGGCCATCCGGATCATCGCCGCGGTCATCTCCCGCTGCATCGCCTCGGTGTCGGCGTCGGTCATCGTCGCCACCACCCGCTGCGCCCGCTCGTAGTCCTCCGGCCAGCGTTCGCGCGCCTCGTCGTCGTAGCGCGACTGATCGAAACCCTCGAACAGGTTCTCCGGACGGTTGATCTCGACCGCCATCCCGGTCCTCCCTTCCAACTCGGCGATGGTGCGCGCCACGGTATCGGCCATGCGGCCCAACCGTTCCCGCTCGAGGAGCAACCGCTCGTGCTGGCGTTTCAACGCCGCGAGCGTGTCCGGTTCGGAATCCACCGCCTCGGCGATCTCGCCCAGGCTCAGACCCAGCTCCCGCAGCACGAGGATCTGCTGCAACCGCAGCAGCTGCTCAGGCTCGTAATAGCGGTACCCGTTGGCTCCCGAATAGGCGGGCTCGAGCAGACCGATCTCGTGATAGTGCCGCAGCGTGCGGGCGGTGACCCCCGACATCCGCGCCACCTCCGCGATCGACCAGCTCATCGCGTCTCCCATCTGTGTCGCGAGACCGGTCCCTCCGGCCTCGTCATCGACGGTAGAAGTTGCCGTAACGAGAAGGTCAAGCCGGAATTCAGCCCACCCGCGCGGGTGTGATCGGGTCGGCGGTCACCACCACCCGCCCGCCGCCGGCCGGGACGTGGGTGATGTTGCGGACCCGGGCGTGTTCGGCGCCCGCGCCCGGCGGCAACGACAACGCGTGCCGGATGAGGATCTCCCGCAACACCACCGTGCCCTCCAGCACCGAGAACCCCGCCCCGATACAGCGCCGCACCCCGCCGCCGAACGGCAGCCACGTGTGCGCGGGCACACCGCCGTCGAGAAACCGCTCCGGACAGAACGATTCGGGCTCGCGATGATTGCGCGGATCGCCGTGCGCGAGCACGATCGACGTCGCCACCACCGTGCCCGCGGGCAACTCCAGCCCGCACAACGTCAGATCCCGGGTCAGCCGCCGCACCACCCCGCCGATCACCGGCCGCCGCCGCAGCGCCTCCTTGAGCACCGCCTCCAGATACCGGTCGTCGCCCTCGACCGCGGCCCGGCGCGCGCGTCGCTGGATCTCGGGCGCGGCCGCCAGCTCGTGCAGCGCCCACGCCAGCGCCGAGGACGTCGTCTCGTGCCCGGCCAGCAGCAACGTCACCAACTGGTCGCGCAGTTCGGCGTCGCTGAGCGGGGCGTCGGCGGGATCGGCGCCCGCCCCGACCGCCAGCAGCCGCGACAACACGTCCGTGCCCGCACCCGGCGCGGCGCGGCGGCGCGCGATCTGCGCGTACAGCAGGCGATCGAGTTCGATCAGGTTGTCGCCGAACCGTTTCCACGGACCGTACCGGCGCAGCCGCTGCGAGGTCCAGCCCAGGAACGTGAGCGCGTCCAGATCCACGATGCGCCGCAACCGCGGGGCGAGTTCGGCGCCGCCGCGCTCGTCCACCCCGAACACCACCCGCAGGATCACCGCCAGGGTCAGCTCGTTCATCCGGTCCAACGTCACCACCGTCGACCCCGACTCCCACTCGCGCACATGCGCGGCCGCGACCTCGGCGACCAGATCGCGGTAGCCGCGCAGCGCCGACCCGGTGAACGCGGGCATCAGCAGCCGCCGCGACCGCGCGTGCGCCGCCTCGTCGGTCTGCAACAGCGAATGCTCACCCATCACCGGGCGCAGCAACCGATTGGCCTCGCCCGCATGCAGATCCGCCGGGTCGGCGGCGAAGATCTCGCGCACATGCTCCGGGCGGGAGAACACCACCAGATGTCTCGCGTACGGCGGGGCCATGCGCAGGGTGAACACGTCCCCGTAGCGGCGGGCCATCGCCCGCAGGAACGGGGCGCGGCGCCGGTTGTACAGGACAGTTTGCACGACCGAGGGCAGGCGCGGGCCCGGCGGGTACACGGTGGTCATGGCATTCACGGTAGAGCCGAACACCGCCCTGCCCAACCCCTCGCGCGATCAGGGGCACAGGGTGCGCGCCAGCACGGTCGCCACATCCAGCGGCGCGGCGTCGGGCAGCCCCGTCGCCACCACCGTCACCGCGCGTCCCGCGCTCGTCGCGCCCGCGATCGTCCGGAACCCCTGAATGCCGCCGACGTGACCGACGAACCTTGTGCCGCAAGGCAATTCGGTGGTGATCACGCCCAGGCCGTAGAACAGGCGGCCGGAATCGTCGGCGGGTACCCCGTCGAGCATCCGTGCCAGCCACACCGGATCGATCAGCCGCCCGGTCAGCAGCGCGGTGTAGAAGCGGTTCGGATCCGCGCCGCCGGACACCAGCGACCCGGCCGTCCACGGGATCGACGGCTCGATCCGGGTGACATCGGTCGGGGGATCGCCGGAGTAGGCGTGCGGGTGCGGGGCGCGCAACTCCACCTCCCCGGTCGCGGGCAGATAGGTGTGAACCAGGTTGAGCGGGGCCAGGATTCGGCGCTGTAATTCCTCGGCGTAGGAGTGGCCGGTGACGCGTTCGATGAGCATTCCCGCCACGATGTAATTGACGTTGGTGTACCGATAGCGGGTGCCGGGCGGGAATTGCGCGGGCATCCGCAACGTCGCGGCAATCTCCTGTTGGGGGGTGACCGTGTACCCGGCGCGGGCGGCGGCGAATTCGTCGAAGGACGGATCGTCGACGAGTTCGGGGAGCCCGCTGCGGTGCTGGAGGAGCTGGCGGACGGTGATCGCGCGGCCGTCGACGCCGTCGCCGCGCAACAACCCCGGCAGATAGGTGTCGATCGGATCATCCAGTGCCAGAGCGTTTTCCGCGGCCAGTTGCAGCGTCAGTACCGCGGTGAACGATTTGGTGATGCTGCCGACCCGCACGTACTGGGGGCGGTCGGCGGGCATCGGGGTCCCCGTGGCGGTGTCGGCGGAACCGGCGGCGAGGGTGGCGGTGCGGTCCCCGTCGGTGACCGTCGCCAGCGCCCCGACCGCGCCCGCCGCCAGCAGCGAGTCCAGCTGCGCGCGCACCGCCGCCAGACCGTCCGGCGGGGGCGGTGCGGGCGGGACGGGTGCGGGACAGCCGCTCACCAGCATCGCCACCGCCGCCAGGATGGCCGCGGCGGGTGGGAGCAGGGACAGGCGCATGAGTCGACGATAGAAATGCCAAGGGCCGCAGCACATCCGGCACAACCCTGAACGGTACCCCGAATCTCACCGGTACGCCGGAAAATGGCAAATGTTCAGTTATTCGAGCGTGCCGGTCATACCATTGATCTATGCCCATCCTGCGAGTCACCGGGCGCACCGAGGTCTTCCTCGGTGACGCCTGGGCGGCGGCACTGGCCGTCGGCTGCGCTTCGGTGGGCCTGGGAGTGGCGCTGCTGGTGTGGCCGGACAAGTCGGTGCGGGTGGGCGAATACCTCTTCGCCCTCACCCTGTTGCTGACCGCGGCCTGGCAACTCGTGGTCACCTTCCGGGCCCGCATCCGCCCCGGACTGCGGGTCCCGCAATTCCTCACCGCCGTACTCACCGTCCTGCTCGCCCTGTGGTGCGCCCGCAGCGGCGACTCCGTCCCCATGCTCGCGATGTGGGTCGGAATGGGCTGGACCATCCACGGGATCATGTCCGCGATCGTCGCCGTCTGGTCCGAGGACGTCCCCGGCTCCGGGCGGCGGGAGGTTCTGGGGCTGCTCACGCTGCTCGGTGGGCTGATCATCGTCGTGTGGCCCATCGACACCATGACCGCGCTGGCCGCGTTGGTGGGGGTGTGCTCGATTCTGTTGGGGGGCAGCCAGATTCACACCGCCGCGGAGATCGGGCGCGCTGTTCCGAGTGCGCGGCGGGTGCGTGCGCCGCGGTTGGCGGGCGCTCGGGGGCATTGAGGGGAGTGGGCGTGCCTGGCCCGGCGCCCCTGGGGGCACCGGGTAGGGACAGGGGAGGGGGAGCGCCCTGAGGGCAGAGGCTCGTCGAGGGCGGAGGGGGAGAAGCGCCCTGAGGGGAGTGGTTTTGCCCTGCCCGGCGCCCTGGGGGACGCCGGGCAGGGACAGGGGGGGAGGTGCGTGAGGGTGCCAGGCAGGGATAGGGGAAGGAGAGGGCAGCTGCCTACCCGTCGAGGGAACGGAAGAACTCGCGGATGTCGGTGACGAGTTCGGTGGGGGCCTGGAGGGAGGCGAAGTGGCCGCCGGTGGGGTATTCGGTCCAGCGCACGATGGTGTTGGTCATCGCGGCGAGGCCGCGGACGGCGTGGTCGCCCTGGAAATTCGCGACCGCGGTCGGGACTCCCGAGTTCGCGGGCTTGCTGCCCCACGACGTGCCCGACTCTCGGTAGAGGCGCGCGGCCGAGCCTGCGGTGCCGGTCAACCAGTAGATCGTGACGTCGGTCAGGATGGCGTCGCGGTCGACGGGCGTCTGAGCGGTGGCGGTCGGGTCCCAGTCGACGAACCATTCGAGGTTCCATGCCAATTGGCCCGTGGGTGAATCGTTGAGGGCGTAGGCGAGGGTCTGCGGGCGCAGGGCCATCTGCGTGGCGTAGCCGTTGTGCCCGAACCACCACCGCTGATTCTCGATCGCCTTCGCGCGGTCCGCCTCCGACAACTCGGCGAGCTCCGCGCCGGTGCCGCTCGCCGTCGCGGCGTCGGCGAGCGCGTTGACATGGACGCCGATGACCTTGTCCGGCGCGACCCGCCCCAGCGCGGGGGAGATGAGGCTGCCGTAGTCACCGCCTTGGGCGCCGTACCGGTCGTAGCCGAGTCGTTGCATCAACATCGCCCAGGCGCGCGCGATGCGCGGCACATCCCATCCGGTGTCGCGGGTCGGGCCGGAGAACCCGAAACCCGGCACCGAGGGGGCCACCACGTGGAACGCGTCCGCCGGGTCCCCGCCGTATGCCCGCGGATCGGTCAGCGGACCGAGGATGTCGAGGAAGTCGGCGGGCGTGCTGGGCCATCCGTGGGTCAGGATCAGCGGGGTCGCGTCGGGCTCGGGGGAGCGCACATGCAGGAAATGGATGTTCTGCCCGTCGATTTCGGTGGTGAACTGCGGGACCTTGTTCAGCCGCGCCTCCTGCTCACGCCAGTCGAAGCCGCTGCGCCAGTACTCCACCAGGTCGAGCAGATAGTCGCGGTCGACACCGTAGGACCAGCCGACCCCGGGCAGGGCGTCGGGCCAGCGGGTGCGGGCGAGCCGATCGTTCAATTCGTCGAGATCGGCCTGCGGAATGTCGACGCGGAAAGGGACTGTCCCGGAGAGTGTTTCGCTCATGGCACAAGCCTCTCTCCTGTATAGGACAGATCCCGTCCTACACATGGGGCATGATCGAATCATGTCCGAATCCCCACCGGCGCGGCTGCTGCGGCTACTGTCGCTGCTGCAAACGCATCGAGACTGGACGGGAACCGAACTGGCCCACCGACTCGACGTCAGCACCCGCACCATCCGCCGGGACGTGGACCGACTGCGGGACCTGGGATATCCGGTGCACGCGGTGATGGGACCGGTCGGGGGATACCGGCTCGGCGCGGGCACGACGCTGCCGCCGCTGCTGTTGGACGACGACGAGGCGGTGGCCGTCACGCTCGGGCTCCAGACCAACGTCACCGGCAATATCGCGGGCATCGAGGAGACGTCGCTGCGCGCCCTCACCAAAGTGGAACAGGTGCTGCCCACCCGCCTGCGCCACCGCGTCGACGCGCTGCGGGTCGCCGTGGTCGCCATGCCCGCCCGATACGACCAGGGCTCGGCTGTGGACCCCGACTCGCTCACCGCGATCTCCGCGGCCATCCGCGCCGCCGAGATCCTGCGCTTCGACTACCGCAGCCACACCGACCAGAACACCCGCCGCGCCGTCGAGCCCCACCGCATCGTGCACTGGGGCCACCGGTGGTACCTCGTCGGCTGGGACCGCGACCGCGACGACTGGCGCACCTTCCGCATCGATCGCATGGCGTTGCGGACACCCAACGGCGGGCGCTTCACCCACCGCCCGTCCCCTGACGGCGACGTCGCCGCCTATCTCCGCCGCGCCATGGGGTTCACCATGTGGCCGTACCGCTCGGTCCTGCGCGTCCACACCCCCGCGGAGGACCTCGCCGGGCGCGTCGAAGGCATCGTCACCCCCATCGACGACCACACCTGCCGACTCGAAATGGGTTCGGACTCCTACCCTTTGGTCGTGCTGGCCGTCGGCATGCTCGACGTCGAATTCGAGGTCGAATCCCCGCCGGAACTGGTGACCCACCTGCGGACCTTCGCCGACCGGTTCGACCGCGCCGCGCGTCGATGGCGGACCTGACGGCGGCACCCGCGGACAGGACAATGGGGACTCCTCCGCGCGGTGCCGGGGTTCGGGGGGTGGGAAGGGGCTACAGTCTGCGGCTGTCGTTGCCGTCTGCGAGGGGAATGCCGATGTCGTTGTCTCGTCGAGGGTTCATCGCCGCCACCGCGGCCGCGGCCGCCGTCGTGGGGGCCGGGCGGGCGAACGCCGAGACCGCCGTGTTCACCCCCGGCCAGCCGGAGTATCTGCGAGCGACGCTGCGGGGATACAACCGGCGATTCGCCGCGCAACCGGTTCGGGTGTGCGCGCCCACCACCGCGGAGGAGGTGCGAATCGCGGTGGGGCAGGCGGTATCCGACGGATTGCGGGTCACGGCGCGCTCGGGTGGACATTGTTTCGACGACTTCGTCGACAACGCCGAGACGAAGGTGCTGATCGATCTCGAGCGGATGAGCGAGGTGCGCTGGGACGAGCGGTACCGCGCGTTCTCCGTCGCCGCAGGCGCCGAACTCGACACCGTGTACCGGGCGCTGCACCCCTACGGGGTGACCGTGCCCGCGGGCATCTGCAAGGGCGTCGGCGCGGGCGGACACATCGCGGGCGGGGGATACGGGCCGCTGTCGCGGCGGCACGGACTGGTCGCCGATCACCTCTACGGGGTCGAGGTCGTCACCGTCGACGCCGACGGCCGCGCCGCGCTCACCGTCGCGACCGCGGACGGACCGAACCGCGAGCTGTGGTGGGCCCACACCGGCGGGGGCGGCGGCAATTTCGGGATTGTGACCCGATACCTGTTGCGCTCCAACGTTTCCGACGGCGCCGACCCGCGCACCGCGTTGCCGCGCCCGCCTGCCTCGATGCTCACCACCCGGATCATGCTGCCGCTCACCACCGAGGACGCGTTCGTCCGGTTCCTCGGCAACTACCTCGACTTCTTCCACCGCCACCGCGACCCGGGCAACCCCTTCGCCGGACTGTACGCCCCGCTCAGCGTGCGTCCCACCCTCACCGGATCGATCGAGGTGCTGGTGCTGCTCGACGCCGACGCCCCCGACGCGCAGACGAAACTCGACACCTTCGTCGCCGCGCTCACCGACGGCGTCCCCGTCCCGCCGCTGATCGAACCCGCCACCCGCGCCTCCTACCCCGACACCGTCGAGCAGGTCTACTACCCGAAGGCCCCCGTCCCGCCGCGCGTCAAGATCAAAGCCGCCTACCTGCGCCGCCCTTACACCGTCGAGCAGCTGCGAATCTGCTACCGGCACATGGTCGATCCGACCATGATCGGCGAATCCGAACTGGAACTGCTGCCCTTCGGCGGGCAGATCAACGCCGCCGCCCCCGGCGCGACCGCCATGCCCGCCCGCGACGCGTTCATGAAGATGCTCATCCACGCCGCCTGGCGGCTGCCCTCCGACGACGACCACCTCGTCGACTGGGCGCGCCGCTTCTACGGCGAGCTCTACGCCGCCACCGGCGGCGCCCCCGTCCCCGACGACGCCAACGGAGGCAGCTACATCAACTACCCCGACCCCGACCTGGCCGACCCGCGCTGGAACACCTCCGGCGTGCCGTGGCATGTCTTCTACTACGGCGCGGGATACCCACGGCTGCAACAGGTCAAGGCCGCCTGGGACCCCGGCGACCGGTTTCGCCACCAGCTGTCGATCGCGCTGCCCTGACTCACACCAACGCCAGCACCCGGCACGGGCCGCCCGTGCCCCCGGCGTGGGTCGGCGCGCCGATCACCACGCTCGCCCCGATCGGCGGGACCGCGTCGAGCCGCGCCAGCATCTCCACCCCGTAGCGGCCCGCGCCCAGCACCGCGGTGTGCACGCCGTATTCGCGGTCCGCGGCCCGGTCCAGGCTGAGGGTGTCCACCCCGAGTCCGACGATATTCCGTTCGCGCACAAGGTGATTCGCGGTCGTCGCGTGGAAGCCGGGGGAGTGCGGGGTGCCGCCCGGGTCGAGGTTGACGAATGCCCCCGGCGTGGCCAGGCGTCGCTCCCAACCGGAGAACATGGCCACGAACGCGCGCTCGGGAATCCGGCCGTGCCGGTCCTCGAACGCCTCGACGTCGGCGATGGTCACCATCGCGTCGGCGTCGGTGTCGGCGCGGGCGCTGATGTCGAGCACCACCAGCGGCGCCACCAGATCCGCGGCCGGGATCCGGTCCACGCTCGCCCCGCCCGGCACCCGATGCAGCGGCGCGTCGATGTGGGTGCCGGTGTGCTCCCACAGGATCAGGCTCTGCTGGGCGAACCCGCCGAGCTCGTGGCGGGCCACCGGCGCGGCCAGCAACGGCGGATTACCCGGCCACACCGGCAGTTCCGGGGTCAGCGTGTGGGTGAGATCCACCACCGACTCCGCGCTCACCGCCGCCGACGTCGCGGCCGAACCCAACGCCACCACACCGGCCGCGGCGAACAATCCGCGGCGGGTGAGTCGCGCGAGGGCCTGCTCGTGGGCCACGCGGACGATCCGAGGTGCGCACATTGTTGCGGCAGCTTACGCGCCGGTCTGGTCGCGTCGGGTGCGACGCGCGGTGCGGAACGGGGCCGGTGTGGGCCGATCTCGCGGGATGACGGCGCGGCGCAGGGTCGATCCCGCGTCCCCTGACGGGATTGGGCGGTGGCCCGGCAGCGGAGGGAACGGCGCTGCGCGCGTCCGGTGACGGGTCCTGAGGTGGGAGGCAGCGGAGGGAACGACGCTGCGCTGATACGGCTGGACGCGGCCCTGCGGTCGGCCGGGTGACGCTGCTCGCGGTGACGCGGGCTCGGTGGGGACGGCATGATGGGAAGATCGACACACCCGGCGAGGGGAGCTGTTCCGTGGCCAAGGAGTTCACCGGCATCGACGACAAGCTGCGGCGGTTCATCGCCGAGCAACCCATGTTCTTCGTCGCCACCGCCCCCTCCCAGGGTGGCCGGATCAATCTGTCCCCCAAGGGGTATCGCGACACCTTCGCCGTGCTCGACGACCACACCGTCGCCTACCTCGACCTGTTCGGCAGCGGCGTGGAAACCATCGCCCACCTGCGCGACAACGGCCGCATCACGATCATGTTCTGCTCGTTCACCCGCACCTCGAAAATCCTGCGCCTCCAAGGCACCGGCCGCGTCGTGCGCCCCGACGACGCCGAATTCGCCGCCCTGCGCGACCATTTCGGCACCGAACACCCCGGCGTGCGCGCGATCATCGTCGTCGACTGCGAACGCATCGCCGACTCCTGCGGATTCAGCGTCCCCTACCTCGAATTCGTCGACGAACGCGCCGTCCTCGACACCCACCACGCCCGCAAGACCGACGCCGACTTCACCCGCCGCATCAGCGGCGACAACGCCACCAGCATCGACGCCCTCCCCGGCCTCGACGCCGACCACCCCGTCCCGACCCGCGACCCGGTAGCGTGACCGCCATGGCGCGACCCGACTCCGGCCCCCGGGCGGTGCTGGAACGCTTCCGGCAAGCGGCGATCGACCAATCCGTCGAGGCGATGACCGAGCTGTACGCCGAGGACGCGGTGCACGAATTCCCGTTCAGCCGACCGGGATTGCCCACCCGGCTCGAGGGGCGGGACCGGATCGTCGAATTCATCACCGCGGGCTGGCGGTCGGGGGTGTTGCGGTACGAGTCGTATCGCACCCTCGCGATTCACGACACGCTCGATCCGGACACGATCGTGGTCGAGCAGGAGGCGGTGGGGACCAGTACGGTCAGCGGCGCGGTCGCGTTGCCGAACGTCGTGGTGCTCACGGTGAGCGACGGGCGGATCAGGATCTTTCGTGATTACGTCAACATCTTGGCCGCCGCCGAGGCCACCGGGATCACGATCGGCTGACGCGACGGCGAATCCTGTTCCGACACCGCCCGTTTTGCTCTGGAACCGCAGGGGCGCGGCGTGCGTCGAACCACCATGTGAGACAACTGATCGCCGCCCTTCCCCGAGGAGCATCTCGTGGACAGGGCTGAACCCAGCGTGGACGAACTCGCCGACTCGGTGATCCGCACAGCGGCGGAACTGCGATACCGGATCGTTCGCGACGAAACGGGCGGATTGGCGCTGACCGCCGACGGGGATACGCCGGTGGAACCCCCGCTGGTATTCGAGATGACCGAGGACGAACTGCTGGACTACTACCGGCAGGCGGCGGCGGACGCGGGTGATGCGAGCACCTCGTGGAAGACGTGGCTGCTGTTGATGTCGACGCACCTGCAGGAAGCCCTGTACCAGGCGGAGGGTCTCGACCGACCGTGCGTGATCGTGATCGGCGAGACGGGGTTCGAACCACGGCCCCGGTGAGCCGTTTTCGCTGCGGAACACCCGACCGACCCCGCACCTACTCGTCGGATATCCTCAGAATCCTTGTCGCCGAATCGCTTTTCTTCGAGCGGCCCCCGGCCTCGGTGGATAACCCCACGCAGCTTGCGCGGCACGATGGCGCTCAGCAACGGCGCTCAATGGGTCGGTGGTGTCCAGCCGAGCGGCGGCGATTCCGAGGCGTCGCCGTAGGCGGTGACGAACTCCTCGTCGGCCGGGATGGGCTGGGCCCAGAATTTCAGGCCGAAATGGACGGGCAGCGGGCGGGCGTCCACGGTGATCACTCGGCGCGTCGTCTCCAGGTGCAGGGCGGGCAGGGTGGGGTCGAACCGGGCGATCACGAACTCCGTACCCTCCCCGTCGACACGGTTGTAGTTGAACCGCACCCGTTTACCCGGCTCGAGAGGCGGCCCGCCAAACCCCCACCCCGATCTGACGCCGCGGCCCTCGACTCGTATGGAGGTCATCAGCATCTCCTGGCCGGGGTAGGCAGCCCGCATGGTGGAGGGAGGCGGACCCGCGAACACCTGCCACGTCAACCGCCCATCGGATCGACGGTCGGTGACCGGCCGCTGTTCCTCCTCCACCCGGGGACTCCTCTCGGCTCAGCGCTCGATGTCGGCGCACGCGACGCCCGGCCGTCCGATCCAGCTGCCGCACAGCTGTGTCCGGTCCTGCATCGCTCCGGTCGGGCCTTGGTCGTCATAGTAGAAGCCCTCGATCTTCCCCGCGTCGTTCGGCTTCGGGCACGCCGTGTGGTACATCCCCCGCGGCCCGCCCCCGCCCGCTGGGAACCAGTTCCAATGGTTGTCCAGGCACCCGGTGGGAGGCGAGTAGTAGTACAGAGCGGACTTGTCGACGAAAATACTGTCGCCCCACACGTGGATGCACGTGTTCGCGTCGCACTTCAGCGCCCCTTTGACTTCCCGCACCACGTTCGGCGCTCCGACGAGCTGCGGGCGGCCGTCCACGACCGTCAGCCGGTCGGGCAGCACCTCCGGATGCTCCCGTAGGTAGGAGACCGACACCCACGTGAGGTGCCCGTCGTGCCAGTACTGCGCCGCGTTCGTGTGCGGCGTGGACACCGGCGCGGTCGCGACGGCGGCGGCCGCCGCGACCGCAGCTACCAGATATGAGATTGCGCCTGCCATGATCGAAACCCCCCTTGTGCCAAAGCCTTTCACGGCTACGCATGTATTCTAGCTCTCCGGCCCCCGCCGAGCCCTCCGTTTCCCACGGCACCCGACCGGGCCTCGCCCATGCCTGCCGCAATGTCATGACCCGGGATAATGGGTGCTCCGGCCGTCGGTTCGCCTACTCGTCGGATATCGCCAGACTCCTGACCGCTGAATCACTTTCGCTCAATGCCACTCGGCGCAGTTCGGTGATCACGTCGAGGTAGCGGGAGACCTCCGCGGAGCGTTCGAGGTAGAGGTTGCCGACGTATTCCTCGATGTAGATCAGCGGGGGTTCGACGAATTTCGAATGCGGGGTGAGCGGGAATTCCAGCAGCGAGAACGGTCCGGCCAGAGCGCCGATTCGGCTGCGTGCATTGAACGGGACGACGCGGATCGAGACATTGGGGCGTTGGCCGATCTCCACCAGGTACCGGCGCTGCTCGGCCATGACCGCGGGGCCGCCCCATTCCTCGCGCAGTGCCGCCTCGGAGACCAGAATCTCGGCCGAGAAATTCGGATCGTGAAGCCGCTGTTGGTGTTTCAGCGCACCAGCGATGCGCTCCTCGATCTCGGCGGTGGCGGCGTGCGGGGTCTCGGTCCAGGCGACCGCGCGCAGATAGTCGGGGGTTTGCACGAGGCGGGGCAGCAGCAGGAGCGACCAGGATGTCGACCGTTTCATCGTGTCCCGCAGGCAGGCGTAGGGATCGATCCCATCGTCCCGGCGATCCAGATGCGCGAGACACCAACCACCGCCCTTGCGCTTGGTGACTCGAACATCTTGTGCCAGAGCGAGAATCGTGCGGCGGGTGTCGTCGCAGACGTGGTAGTGATCGCACAACGCATTCATGTAGAGATCGCTGGCCGAGGGGCCTGCGATCCCGTCTTCGAGGCGGGCCATCGTCTGGGATGAAATGCCGAGGACGTTCGCGACGTTGTATTGGCTGAGGCCGGACTTCTTCCGCAGTGCCTGCAATTGTCGGCCGAGTACTCGGCGGGCGATTGTGGAACCTGCTGTGCCCATGGCATTCTCTCGCTTTCGGATCGGTTGGAATATCGGAGGGAAGAACTGCTCCTGCTGGTGGTCCCGACCGCGATTCACGCCCGGGTGTGCCAGAGCGCTGGAGCATCGAAACCTCCGAGTGTGGTTTGTCCGGAATTGTGGCTTCGCCATCGAACCCCGATTTCAAGGCTGACAAATCGGTGCCCGCCTGGGTGCCAGAAGAGTGACAGTCCGGCCTTGTGGATCGCACGCGCACGTCTATACCCTCGAGGCAGGAGGGGGACTCCTACACATCGAGGGCCGTTGTCGTGGCAACCGAAGGTATCGGCAGTCGAATCAAGCACGAACGCAAGCTCGCCGGGCTGACACAGGCGCAACTCGCCAATCGCATCGGCTACAGCGTGTCCTACGTCCGGGCCGTCGAGCAAGGTCGCGAGCCCGCCAGCCCGGCTTTCACCGCGGCCGTCGCCGCGAAAGTCGGTGTCGATCCCGATCGGCTCAACGGAGCCCCCTACATCGAGACCTTGGAGGAAGAGGGTCCGATCGAGGGGCTCGAGAAACTGCGCGTGATTCTCGCCGAGGGCACCCATGTGCGGGCGGTCGAACCTCGGTCACCCCAACAACTGCGGGCCGACCTCACCGCGGTGCAGGCGGCACTGCACAAGGACCGCACCCGGCTGTCGCTGTCCTTGGTGCCCGATCTGCTGCGTGAATTGCACGGTGCGGCGCAGGCCGCCCGGACCGACGCGGAACGCCGGACCGCGTACGAAATGCTTTGTGAGGCATACATCGCCGCCGAGGGCGCGGTGTGCCGATTGGGTTTCTCGTCGCTCACCGCACTGATCCTCGACCGTCTCGACGCGGCGGCCGCGCACGCCGACGACCCCGGCTACGCGGTCCGCGGCCTGATGAAACGCGCACGGCTGCTGATGGCGCATGGCTCCACGACTGTGGCCATGTCGTTGGTCGAGCAAGGGTTGGGAATGATCGACGGGAATTCGGAATCGGAGCGAGTCCTGCGAGGCTACGGCCACCTGCGGGGCGCGATCGTCGCGGCCCGAAGTCGTCAACTCGACTCGGCCACCGAGCACATTCGCGAGGCACAACGCATAGCGTCGGCGATGAATCATGAAAGTGCCCTCTACACCACCGAATTCGGCCCAGGGAACACGGCGATACACGCCTGCGCCGTCGAACTGGAAGCGGGCGATCCCGGGAAGGCGGCACTAACGGGATCCCGCCTGCGACTGCCACCCGACGTCGCCGCTCCCCGAGCGGGTCATCATTGGCAGGACAACGCGCGAGCATGGCTCATGGCCGGTAAACCCCACGAGGCATTGCAGGCACTGAACAAGGCTCGCGCTGTCGCACCCCAGCAAACTCGCCTCCACCCCTCGGTCCGCGAGACCGTCTACGGCATCGCCGCCGCCGAACGCTACCGGAGCGACAGTCTGGGAAATTTCACGCGGTGGCTCGGAATGAATGTCTGAGGCCATGGCAGAGGCCGAGGTGGGCAGGTCGCTCATCTGCCAAACTGACGCAGAACGCCGTACCGGGGCGAAAGGTCGATGAGCTTCGCGCTCGGAACGATTCGGCTGTGGGGAGTGAGCGAGATCGGCGAAGACGGGCTGGCTGAGGTACTTCGAAATGCTTGTCTCGCAGCGGGATTCGATCCTTCCGATGCCGATCTTCTGCGGATTGGCGAGAACGCCATATACCGGCTACCCGGCGGCATCGTGGTGCGGATCAGCCGACCACGACAAGAAGCCGCGGCTTCCCGAGAGGTGGCGGTGGCCCGGTGGTTGGAGGGCGCGGGGGTCGAGGCGGTGCGGGTCGCGCCGGGCATCGAGCAGCCGATGGACGTTGATGGGCGGGCGGTGACCTTCTGGCGGGAGTTGCCGCCTCATCGGCCCGGCACGCCCATCCATGTGGCCGAAGCCCTCAGGAAACTTCATCGCCTCGCGCCTCCCAGGGGCTTCGATCTGGCGAAGGTGGCACCGTTCCTTCGGCTCGAGGAGCGGATCGATGGCGCGCGTTTCCTGCCGGATGACGACCGGCGTTGGATGCATGAAGACTTGGCTCTGTTGCGTCAGCGGTGGGAGGGATTGCCGATCGGGTTGCCGTGGTGCGTGATTCATGGCGACGCGTGGGTCGGCAATGTCGTGGTTGCCGACGACGGCCGTGTGATCCTGCTCGACCTGGAGCGCACCTCGATCGGGCCGCCGGAGTGGGATCTGGTGCACACGGCGATCAAATGGTCGTCGTTCGGTTGGATCACGGCGGAGCAGTACGGTGAGTTCTGCGCGGTCTGCGGGTACGACGTCAGCAGATGGGACGGTTTCGAACTGCTGCGGGACATTCGGGAGTTCCGGATGACGACGATGGCGGTGCAAGCAGGGACGACCGATCCCAGGTGGCGAGAGCGGGCGGGGCATCGGCTCGCGTGTATCCGGAGGGGGTCGGGTCGGCCGTGGTCGGGGTGGGAGGCGCTTGGATGACGTCCTGAAATCGGCCGCTCGACGAATCCACTTGCGGCGGTGCGAGTTCCGTCAGATCTTGACGTCGAAACTCGGTAACAGTCGTTACTTCGCCGCCCATTCTCGGTATCCTCGAGGAGGGCGTTGAGGGGCAACGCAGGGCGGCGATGAGTTGGACATCGGGCGGCGGATAGAGATCCAGCGGGAGCGAAAAGGCATGTCCCGGCCCGTTCTCGCGGGTCTTGTCGGGCTGTCCCCGGAGTGGCTGGCGGCCGTCGAGAACGAACGCTTACCAACCCCGAGTCTGTCGGTGCTGCTTCGCATTGCCCGCGCCCTCGAACTCCACGATCTCGCCGAGTTGACCGGGAACGACCACGCCGTACCCGTGGCGGTCTTCGCGGGCGAGCGGCACGCCGCCCTCACCGCGGTAGAGGCGGCACTGCTTCAGAGCGCTCCTTCCGAAACAACCATCACGCCAACGGAACTCGCCGAACGCCTACGACAGGCGTGGATCATCCGCCACGCCAGCCCCGATCATCGAACCCAGTTGGGAGCGTTGCTGCCCGACCTGATCCGGGACGCGCAATCGGCCGCACGCACCCCCGGACCCGACCGGCGGGCGGCGCGGAAGCTGCTCGCGGGCGTCTACCAATTGGCCGACTTCTATGTGGCGTATCAGCCTGCGCCCGAACTGGTTTGGCTGGTAGCCGACCGGGGACTGCACGAAGGGTACGAGGCCGACGACCCGTATGTGATCGCGTGTAGCGCGTGGGCGATGGTCCAGGCCCTGCGCGACTCGGGCCGGTGGGAGGAGGCCATCGGCCTTGCGAAGGACGCGGCCGACCGGTTGCTCCCCTATCTCGAACGAGACACCACCGGCGACGACTGGCGCGGAATCGTCGGCGCGCTGGAGGCCGAAATCGCTTACGTGTACGCGCGGCGCGGGCGGCACGGGGACGCGTGGCGGCACTGGGAGGGGGCCCAGCGGGTCGCCGAGCGGCTGGGTTCGGCGTACCGGCACACACAGACATCGTTCTCGCTCCCGGTGATGGGCGCGCACGCCGTCACCCTCGGGGTGGAACTGCGCCAGCCGGGGGAGGCGTTGCGGGCGGCGCAGCGGATCGACGCCGAGCGGATCGTGTCGGTGCCCCGGCGTAGCCGCCACCTCATCGAGGTCGCCAGGGCGCACGCCTTACGCGACGAGCCTGAGGCGACCTACGCTCTGCTGGCGAAAGCCGAGAGCACGGCGCCTGAGACGATCCGATACAACGGGTTCGCTCGGGAGCTGCTGCTCGTCTTGCAGAAGCGGCCGCCCGCGGGGATGCGGAACGAGGTCCGGGAGATGAGCCGAAGGATCGGTGTCGCCGCGTGACCGAGCGAGACCTCGAGAGTCGAGGGCCGCATCTCGTGGCAGCCGAAGGTATCGGCGGCCGAATCACCTATGCGTGCAACAAGCCGCGTCGGGCCATATGGCCGAGTCGCGGTTAGCCTTGGGACGCTCGGATTTCAAGCGGGAGGAGCGCGGGCGTGGAGAGCCCCGTGGCCAGGATCAGCAGGTCGGCTTCGCGCAGGCGGCCGTCGGCTGTGCGGATGCCGTGGGGTTCGATGCGTTCGATTGCGTCGGTGATCAGGTCGGCATTGGGTGCCGCGATCGCCCGGTAGTAGGTGTCGGAGACCACCTGCCGCTTGCAGAAGGGCTCGTCGTCGGGGTGAGCGATGCCCGCAGGCTCGCCGTGCCGGAAGTGCGTGACTTCTTGTACAGGTGGACGGCGCGCTGAGGCGGCTACCAGGATTTCGTAACGCCGGTGACCTCTGTCTGTCGATGGTCCATCGCCTTGCCGATCAACAGCCGTGCAGCGTCGCCGACGACTGCCTGGTTGAGCAGCGTTTGAAATACCTGCTCGTACAGCGCGAGCTCGCGCGGTTGTGAAATGGTCAGCTCGGCCGAAATGGTTTCGATGTGGGCGACCCTACGATCGAAGATGACGAAGTTCGTCGTCGGCGCTTTGTAGTCGGCCATCGCCGGGACAATGCTCACCACCACGTTGGGTAGCCGCATGACGCTGAGCAGGTGGTCGAGCTGGCCGATCATCACCTCATTCGATCCGACCGTGGTGTACAAAACCTGTTCGGCCAGAACGAAATTGAAGCGATGATTGCCCTGACGCAGAACCTCTTGGCGTTCCATTCGGGCGGCGATCCCGTCCGCGACGGGTTCGGCGTGACCGTAGAAGGCGGCGACCTTGGTGAGCATGGCCTGGATGTAGTCGGGGGTCTGGAGTAGCCCCGGCATGATGACCGGCTCGAACCAGCGCGTCAGCCGGGTGGCTTCTTCCAGGGTGTGTAGTTGCTGCTGCTTGCGCCGAATCCCGGCAATGCGTTTCCACTCGACGTACGCGGCTTCGAGATTGCGCAGGGTGGCGATCAGGTCTGGGGTCTGTTGCTTGGCTTTGCAGTGGCGGCACCAGATACGGATGTCGGCTTCGGTCGGTGTCTGCTTGCCGCGTTCGATCTTCGAGATTTTCGAGGAGTGCCAGCCCGTCAGTTCGGCCAGCTGGACGCCAGAGAGGCCCGCGTCGTTGCGGATGTCGCGTAAGCGGCCGCCTAACGCCTCTCTGGCATCACGAACGCTGGAGCTGGTCACTTGGCAGCAGCGTAGTCGCTTTCCACATAGTCGGCGTGCGGGATGGCCTTGGCCCACACCTCGTCGCGAACAGCCACCAGGTGGGCCGCGATCACCGGATCCTCGGTGACGGCGAACCCGCCGAAGTCGCCGTCGTCTTTGAAGCTGACGAACACGACCAGGCGGTCATCGAACAGCCAGTAATCGTCGCGGGCGAGGGCGGCCGGATCGACCAGGGGCCGCGGGAGCCACTTGATCTCTTCGCCCGCCTCGATGTTCAGCGGGGCGATGGTGAGGCCGAAGCGGGTGTAGTTTACGTGCGGAATACTGACCAGCCGCACACGGTGCACCTGCTTGCCGCGTGAGGTGACGTCGCGAATCAGATCGTCCCAGGAACGGCACCATTCGTAGTCGTCGGGCTCACCGTCCAGGAACTTGCGGAAGGGCTCGCGCTCGTCGGCAACGCGGTACTCGTCCTGGGTTTCCAGGTGGAAGGCCCGCTGCCAGTCACCCTCGCGGAAGAGGTCGACGAAGTCCTCTCCCTGGATCAGTTTCATACCGGCCGGATCTCCTTTCCCATCGGCACTTCGATGGCCGTTTCGCGCGCGGGCAGGTTCATCTGCTGCAGGGCCTCCAGGTCCGTCACTGGGGCACCACGGAGGGTGAACGTGCCGCGCCCGGTATCCGTGAGCGGCGTCCCCAGGCACGTGCCGGTCTCCAAGAATCCCAGCAGCATGTGCGGGATCTCGATCACGGAGCCGTCGGGCCCGGTGCGCCATCCCTGTATGACATAGGTGCCCCGATCGGACGCGAAAAGGGTTGGGCACGTTCCGTTTTGACTACCAACGCCGAGGCATCGTAACCGCATGGCGACCGTCCTTGATCTCGTGATGCGCGAAAACGCTCGAACGATGACATCGTGGCTCGTCGCCGGATGGCCGGTCAATGCTCCGAGCGTGCCCGAAGCAAATCGGAGCAAAAGCCTGGCTGCCCGCTACGTCGCTCTTCTAGCGTCGATGCACAGGCGCTCGGCACCAGGTGAAAGCCCGCTCGGGACAGCACAATTGGCTTGCTTCTCCCTGGTGCCGAGCTGCCCTCACCACGGGAGCAAGGGGAGCGTATGTCGCTGAGCCAGTATCTCGTCAGAGTCCATTGTTGCGGCAGCCGCTGGCTGCTCGAAGTGCCGGCGGTGGGGAGATGAACGACGATCGATGACAAGAAGGCGATTGCCGATACTGCCAGGGCCATGATCGCCGCAGTCACCGACGTGCCCACCGACGCCTTCGGCATTGACTTGGCCGAGGACCGAGTAGTGGGCAGTATCGACGAATTCGCCAGTGCCACACGGCTTCAGCGCTGGCACCCGTCCGCCTCCGTCGTCGCCTGAAATGACGTATTAACCCATCCAACTCTTCCCGGGATGCCTGGTGTTCGAACCAGGCACTCGGTTCGTGCTGCGCCGTCAGGGCGCGACTGAAGCAGGAGCGAACTTTCGCATGCCACAATTCATTCCGTCCCCCCGGGCCGAGAACGTCTTACGCAGAGGCCGGATCGTCGGCGTCGACGAGACGCCGACTGCCATGGTGCAGCGGGTCACGGACGCGCTCGCCCACCAAGAAGCAGCATTCGCGGATCGGCGTGCAGGCGCGCAGTTCGCCGAGGAGTTCGCGGCGGCCCTGGCGGCCACGGATATCGTGATGAGCACTCCCGTCATGACCAATGCGGGCCGCTACCACGACCGACCACTCACCGCCTGCACCATGCCGACCGTCGACGTCGAGCCGGGCAGGCGGGAGCAGCTCAAGAAAGAGATCATTCGGCTGCACGAGCAGGGCATGGGTACCGGCTTCAATCTCGACGCGGCCAATGACCCGGTCGCTACCCTGCGCTTCCTCAACAGCGTGGCGGTGGAGAGCGCCAGTAACGGGCGCGAGGATCGACCGGTCGGCAACATGGCGATCCTGAGCGTGCGCCATCCGAGGATTGACGAGTTCATCGCCGCCAAGCTCGACGCCTCGGCGGACGGCACCGACTGGAAGTTCAACATTTCGGTCGACCTCGACCGCAGCTTCATGGACGCGCTGGAACATGGACGGGCGGTTGATCTGCGTGACGGCCGCCAGGTCGACGCTCACGAGCTGTTCGACAGGTCGTGCGGTGCCGCCGCGGCGTGTGCCGATCCGGGCATCGTCTTCCTCGACCGCATGAATGCCCGAAATCCGTTGCCCTGCATGGGTGCCTACACCACCACCGCGCCGTGCGCCGAGGTCGGCTTGATCGCCGGGGAGACGTGTCAGTTCGGCTACCTCAACGTCCGAAAGTTCGTTTCCACCGACCGCGCGGGCCGGGCGGCCATCTCTACCGACAAGCTGGCGGCAACGACCCGATTGCTGACTCGTGCCTTGGACAACAGCCTCCAGATCAGCCATGCGAATCTGAATAACATTCAGGCGCAACACGTTTCGCTTCAAAAGCGAAAGATCGGCATCGGGCTGTGCGGGGTCGCCGACGCCCTCAGTACGGTGGGCCTGCCCTACGACTCCGCAGCTGCCCGCACGCTCATGGCCGAGGTGCTGTCCCTCGTGAACATCACCTCAAAGGAAGAATCGGTGCGCCTGGCCGAGCAGCGCGGCCCGTTCGGCGCTATGCGCACCAGCCTGATCGGCAACCGCCACCGGGAGGCACCAGGGCACATCGAGCGGCTCTACGGGCAGCTCGAATCGGGCACGGTTCCGGCCGCAGCCTGGCGAGCGCTATCTCGACACGTGTCGGCGACGGGGATGCTGCGCCACGTCTCGACCATCGCGCTGCCGCCGACTGGTCGGAGCGCGTTGGTGATCGACGCTTCGACAGGCATCGAGCCGCACTTCGATACCTTCTCGGCGAACACGGAGGTGCTCGCGGCGTTGGAACGCGTCGTCCAACAGAAGTACCGGGAGTCGATCTATATTGCGCGGCCGAGGCATTCGCAGCCGGTACGGGACATTCTGGCCGCTGCCGCCGAGATCAGTCCAGCCGGGCACATCGGGATGGCCGCCGCCCTGCAGCAATACACCGACGAAGCGATTTCGAAGACGATCAACCTGCCTGCGGGCGCCACAGCCGCAGACGTTCGGTACGTATACTGCGCGGGCTACAAAGCCAACCTGAGCGGCGTCACCGTGTACGTGGACGGCAGCCGCCGGGCACAGCCCAAAGAATTGCAGCCCATGATTGAGCGAGGAGAAGTATGAGCGATACCACCCATTTTCAATACTGCCAAAAGCTGGTCGTGATCGACCCGGAAACCAACAGCGTCCTGCTGGCCCGCCGCAAAGGAGAGGCCGATTACGACGGCGTCTATTCCTTCATCGGCGGCAAGATGGAAACCACCGACAGCTCGATCCTCGACGCCATCCGACGCGAAAAGGAAGAGGAGATCGGCAAGGCGGCCACCATCCTGATCGCCGAAGACCTGTCGTACAACGTGCTGTTTCGCAAGAAGGACGGCAACAGCATGATCCTGCCGCACTTCTACGCTGAATACGCAGGCGGCGACATCGAACTGAACGACGAGTACGCCGATTACGTGTGGGTGCCGGTCGACCACCTGGATGCGTTTGAGCCGAAGATCGACACGATTCCGGTCGCGGTGCGGTGGGCGAGGGAAATCGGCAAGGTGGCGAAGGCGAATCGCGGGCTTACTCAGTTGTGAGCCACGTCGGTCGCCCGGCGTGGGTATGCCTGACACGTCGACGGCCTCAAAGAGAGCAGATATGACGCCCCGACGCCGCCCTGCGGCTGAACCGCCGGAGCCGAACGGCCCGGCCCCGGGACGACGGCTCAACAACCCAGTTGCGTCGCCAAATCGAGAAAGTCGGTGGCGTTGATGTCGAACTCCTCGCTGAACTCGGTGTCCGCCAAGGTGATATCGCCGTACTCGTACGGGCGGGCTACGAAGGCGGTACGGAAACCGAGTGCGGCGGCGGCGCGGATGTCGTATTTGTGGCAGGCGACCATCATGATGTCGGCGGGTGGTAGGCCGAGGTAGGTGGCGGCGAGGTGGTAGGTGCGGGGGTCGGGTTTGAAGGCGTTCGCCATTTCGGCGGTGAAGACGGCGTGCCAGGGGAGGTCGGCGTGGCGGGTGATCTGCACGACGGCGGAGACGTCGGCGTTGGACAGGGTCGCCAGGAGGTAGCGGGTGCGGAGGCGGTGTAGGCCCGCGACGGTGTCGGGCCAGGGGTCCAGGCGGGTCCAGGCGCGGGTCAGGGTGTCACGGTCGATCGGCTCGAGGTGCATGCCGCGGCTGTCCAGGACGGTGTCGAGGGTTCGGCGGTAGATGGAGGCCACGCTCACCCAGGGGCCGTCCTGCGGCTGCCGGGAGGTTCCGGTGAAATAGGCTGCGCGCCAATCGTTCACGAAACGCGACCAGTCCTGGTCCGGGTAGCGGTCACCGGCGAGTCGCTCGGCGGCGCGCCGGATTGTGGAATGGAAATCCGTCGCGGTGCCCTGCACATCGAACAGCAACGCTGTCGGCCGGTCGCTCACGCGCGCTCCGAATGGCTTGGGTAGACGGCGATCTCGATGAGGTTGCCGTCGAGGTCGCGGCAGTAGTGCGAGGTCATCTCGCCCAGCGCGCCGATCTTGGTCACCGGACCGTCGACGATCTCCACACCGCACTCGACCAGATGCGCCGCGACCTGTTCCGGCGAGCTGCCGGTGACGAAACACAGATCCGCTGAACCCGCGGCCTCGACGGCGCCCGTGATCCACGCCGGATCCTGACCGAGCGGACGCAGGTTGATCTTCTGATTCCCGAACGTCAACGCCGTGCGCCCGGCCGGGCCGAATGTCTCGACGGTCATGCCGAGCACGCGCGCGTACCAGCGCGCGGTGGCGGCGACATCACGGCAGTTGAGGACGACGTGATCGAAACGTTCGACGGTCAGGGCCATTTCGGCACGGTAACAGGTCTCCGGTTGGACAATCCGTGCGGCGGTAGACCCCGTGAGGTCGGCGTACCGATGGCGATTCGCTCAGCCCTGCCGAATCGATCGCCCGGCCTGCACGGGGTGTTGTCGCCGGGACAGCGTCGCCTACGTCCGCTCGGTGAAGATCTTGGTCAGCCGCTCCGCGAATTCCGTTGCGTGCGTGCGTGATCCATTGTGCGCGCCGGGGAACTCGGTGACCGACAGGCCCAACCGGAGGGCGATGGTGGCGGCCGGACGGTAGGGGAGATGACCGCGGGTCCGTTCACCGGCGGCCAGCACCAGACGATCCGTCAAACCGTCGAGCGCGCCGAAATCGGGTATATACGAGGTGAATTCGCGGAGTTCGTACTCCATCATGATCGGGCCGTTGGCGGCCAGCCGGGCCCAGGTCTCGGTTTGGCGGGGGGTCATCCGCTCGGGTTGGGGGGTGGGGTCCATGACCGGGCCGATGCCCGCGAGGAAGTGGGCGCCCGCCGCGGCGAGGCCCTCGGTGTGGAACAGGTCCAGCACCTCCTCGATCCAGGCGTGGTGGGCGGCGGCGGTGGGCAGGACGGCGAAGCAGGGGGGTTCGTGGGCGACCACGGTCCGGACGCGCTCGGGGTGGTGGGCCAGCAGATCGAGGGCGGTGATCGCGCCGTTGCTGGTGCCGAACACGAAAGCCGGTTCGCTACACAGTGTTTCGATGATTCGGGCGGCGTCGTCGGCCTGCACGGCTACGTGCTGGGGTTCGGGGTGGCCGCTGGTCAGTCGGCTGCGGGAGTAGCCGCGGACGTCGTAGGCGATCACCGTGAAGTGTTCGGCGAGGCCCTCGGCCAGGTCGTCGAAGTTCGCGGCGTCGCCGCCACCGCCGGGGATCAGCAGCAGCGGCGGGCCGTCGCCGCGGATCTCGGCGTACAGGTCGGCGCCGGGGACGGGGACTGTCTCGGATTTCATGATCTCTCCTTCTCGGGCCACTGCGACAAGGTGCGGTGCAGGGCCTCGACGATGTGGCGCCAGCTGGTGTCGGTGGGCCGGGAATGGGCGAATCCGCCCGCGGCCTCCAGCGTGGCGAAACCGTGAAAGGTGCTGCGCAGCAAGCGGCCCGCGTCGGTGGCGGCGGGTTCTTGCAGGCCGTAGCCGTGCAGGATGGCCTGGGTCAGTTCGATGCTGCGTAACAAGGCGGGTTCGTCGGCGACCTCGGCGGGGTCCATGCGGATCTGCGTCGCCGCGTAGCGGCCCGGATGCTCGAGCACGAATGACCGGTAGGCTCCGGCGAATCCGATCAGCGCGTCCTTGCCGGAGCGGCCCGCCATCGCCGCCGCGATGCGCTCGTTCAACTGCGTCGCCGACGCCAGGGCCACCCGCACCCGCAGGTCGTGCAGATTGCGCACATGGGAGTACAGGCTCGGATCCTTCACGCCGACCGCGCGGGCGACCGCGGACAAGGTCAGATTGTCGAACCCGATCTCGTCGGCCAGCTCGGCCGCCGCCGCGGTGATCCGCTCGGCGGTCAATCCCGTTCGCGGAGACACACATCCACCACCTTTCCTAACTTAATTAGGTTACACCCTAATGGGCTTAGGAAGCTATTCTTCTGTACCTACTAGTATGTATAGTGCGGGTATGAGCACGAGGGACGATCTCATCGAGAGCACCCGGGCGCTGCTGTGGGAGCGCGGGTATGTGGGGACCAGCCCGAAGGCGATTCAGCGGCGAGCCGGGGCCGGGCAGGGCAGCATGTATCACCACTTCGCGGGCAAGGAGGAGCTCGCGCGGGCGGCGATCGATCGGACGGCCGCCGAGTTGCGTGCCGCTGTGGACGCGCGGCTCTCGGGTCCGGGCACTGCACTGCAACGTATTTCGGGGTATCTGCGCCGCGAGCGCGATGTCCTGAAGGGTTGTCCGATCGGTGGGTTGACCCAGGATCCGGATGTGATGGCCGCCCCCGCGCTCCGCGAGCCGGTTCAGGAGACGTTGACCTGGTTGTGCGCCCGCCTGACCGAGGTGCTGAGCGAGGGGCTCGACCGCGGTGAGCTGAGTGCGGCCCTGGATCCGGGCGCTACGGCGGCGGCGATCGTCGCGGCGTTGCAGGGCGGGTACGTCCTGGCTCGGGCCGCGGACAGCACGGCGCCGTTCGAGCGGGCGGTCGAGGGTGTACTCGCGTTGCTTTCCGCCTATTCGGTGAAACCTCAAGAGAGATAAGGACATCGGCGCGCATGCACGTCTCCCATTCTCCGCACACCGCGGTACCTGCCTCGTCGTCGTTCGTCACCGGTGACGTGCGCGTCGAAGAACTCGCCGTCCCTGATGGCCCGTCGCGGACGCAGGTCGACAGCGTTCGGTTCGGCTCGGGTGCTCGGACGCACTGGCATCGTCATCCCGTCGGGCAGGTGCTCGTGGTGACCGACGGGGTGGGGCTCGTGCAACGCCGTGGGGGACCGGTCGAGGTCATTCGGGCGGGCGATACCGTGCGGATCGAGGCGGGCGAATGGCATTGGCACGGAGCGACTTCGGACGCGCCGATGACGCATGTGGCGATCGAGGAACATCCGGGGGACGGCACGACGGCGGAGTTCGGCCAGGCGGTGAGCGACGCCGAATACCAGGCCGCGAACGGCGATCCGGCCCCGCCGCTGAGCCGGGTGATCGTCATGGACCAGCCGCTGCCACGACCGCTGGCCACCCAGCGCGTCGAGATCCGGCGGATCACCATCGCACCCGGACACGCCGCCGGAACGCACACCCACAACGGGCCCGTCTTCGGCACTATCGAGACCGGATCGGTCGTCTACCAGATCGACGGTCACCCGGAAACGGTGCTCGAACCCGGCGACGTCTTCTACGAACCCGAGGGCACCCGCATCGCCCGCTTCGACGCCCGAGACGACGGCGTCACATTCCTCGGCTACTTCCTACTAGGCGACGGCATGACCCCCGAAGTGGCCTTCCCCGACGCCTGACGACCCCCACGATACGAACCCAGCCGCACCCCTTGTTCGAATCCGCACCCGTTTCAGGGCATTACAAGGGGTGCGGATCCGAATAAAGACATCCCAGGGGCTTGGAGGTCAAGCAGCAGTGGCTTGTTCGGTGTATGTGGGCCAGGCGGCCGCTTCGTCGTAGAGGGTGCGTGTTTTGAGGCAGCCGTGGAGGATGCCGACGAGGCGGTTGGCGAGTTGCCGTAGCGCGGCGTGGTGTTC